>DOFA01000186.1 GCA_003532195.1 Clostridiales bacterium | reverse complement strand
GGAGCGCTCTTTTAAATAGTGAAATCTAGAAGTATGCGAGTTATTCTTTGGGGGGAAGCGTAGATCCAAGAGTCTCATACTGCTCCCGGAACCAATCGGTTACAGTCTCGATCCCGAGAGTTTTGACTTGCTCGATCAGGGCGGTCTTGTTGGCTTCGTACTCCGAGTCGTTGGCGGACAGGATACATTGGGCGATGCCGGTAACCATAGCGGCATCAGCCTCGCTTTTGATACGGTTCAAGTCGTCAGTCAGTATGGGCATCATATTGCCGATACGCCGGTCAACCGCTGCCTGGGAAATCATATCGCCGCTGTCAACCTTAGCCTGGAAGTATTCAAGCTGGGTGTCCATGCCATAATGATTAGCGACCTTTTTCTGGAAATCGTTCATTGCAGACAGGTTGAATTGCTTGCTGTAGAAGAGGTTGGTGTAAAAACCATCTTCATGCAGGAAGCTGGCCATCAGATAATTGGTGAAATAACCAATGCCGGTTTCTTTCCAGGCGATGCCGTTCTCTTTATATTTCGTGGCAGTCTCTTCATTGATGTTTGGAACGCCGTCGATATAATCCCAGTGTACTCCTTCAATGCCGGAATTTAGAATTCTATTTCCTTCAGTGCTGTAGCAGAAGTTAAGGAATTCAATGACTTTCTCCGGATGTTCGGCATTAGCCGAAATACAGCGCAAGTTTTTCTGGCCATAACGCCAATCGCTGCCGCCCCAGACACCGCCATTGGTAACGGGAATAGTGGCATATCCATTATTGTCAACAGCCATCAGGGAATTGGCAGAGCTAAACATGGCTCCCCACATGCCGCCGACATATTGTCCGTTGGCGGCCTTGGTGCCAAGATCCTCCCAGGATGCGATCAGGGAGTCTGTGTCGAAAATTCCGAGCTGGTTCTCTTGATACAGGAATTCGACATAGTTCCACAGCGGGCTTTGCGGATCGGTATAATTATCGGTAAGTTCCAGCGTTTTATTGTTTAATACCATGGACCAGACTGACATGTCGGAATAACTGCCCGGCAGTGTAATGGAAAACAATACATGGCCCCACATGCCCCAGGCGGAGAAAGCTGGCAAGCCATATACTGCCAGCCCGTCTGCGGTTGTTGGCTGGAGAGCGACCATATCTTCGACCACACTCAGGACACTGTCCCAATTATTGGTGACTTCGGGATAACCCAGCTGTTCATATAAGGACCAGTTGAGGTTTAAGCCAAAGTCAGCTGGCAGGATGCCATAACCGATCGGTTCGTAGGTATTGCCGCCAGGAAGTCCATAAAGGGCTCCGCTGCCGTCGCTCCAGTATTCTCTCAGAAAATCCAGAGCCAGACCGGCGTTTTTTTCGATATCGGGGCCATACTGTTCAACAAGGTCGTTCATGTCGATTATAAATCCCGACTCGATTAAAGATCCGCGCTGCTCGGCCCCAATAATGAAGAAGTCCGGCAGATCACCTGAGGCCATCAAGGCCTCTTTTTGTTCGGTAATGTCAACCATTTCAATAATGATGTTGAATTTATCCAGAAGATACTGAGCGATAGGGCTGTCCTGGTAATCATTCCAGGTGATGCTATCCATGCCGTCAGTAATGACAATCGGATCCTCTTTAACGGTTGTTGTCGCGGCAGCTGTAGTTGCCCCGGGTTTGGTTGTTCCTGCTGTTGTCTCCTGGCCGGCGCAGCTGACCAGGGCAAACAGCATCAGTAAGACGGTCAAAATGGAAAAGAAGCGGACTAGTTTACTCATTTTTATTCCTCCATAATTTTCATCTATATTTTACTATGCCTCCAATAAAAAATTCCCTGGATCCCCTCCTTTCCTCTGAAAATATTTCAAACAACCGGCTCCGGAACCGATCGCCATGATTTAGATGGAATTAGCCTTTAATGGCACCGATCATGATGCCCTTGACAAAATACCGCTGCATAAACGGGTAAACCAAAAGGATTGGAATCGTGACAACCATGGTGACCGTCATTTTGACGGCGGCTGGCGTTGTTCGGATTTTCTTTCCCTCCAGGGCCTCTTTGGCGATATTTGAGGCTTCTTTCAGCAATTGATAGAGCACATACTGCAGAGACCGCAGATCCTTGTTGGTCGTGAAAATCAAGGTGTCCGACCAGGAGTTCCATTGCCCGACCGCGCCAAACAAGGCGATCGTCGCCACAATCGGCAGGCAAAGGGGGAAGATGATTTTTCGAAAAATAAGAAAATAGCCAGCGCCGTCCAGCTTGGCGGATTCCTCCAGCGATGCGGGAAGCTGTTCAATGCTGGTTTTGACCAGGATCATGTTAAAGACGGCTACTGCTCCGGGAATGATATAGACAAAAAATGAATTGTATAAACCGAGTGTTTTAAAGAGTATGAATACCGGGATCAAACCGGCGCTGAAGTACATCGTGATTACAAAAAAACGATAGACCACTTTGCGCAAGGGCATGGATTCCCGGGAAACCAGATATCCCAGCAAACTTGAACAAAAAACCATCAGGGCTGAACCAATGACTGTCCGTCCGATGGAAACCAGCACGGCCTTGCCGATACCCCGGATGCTGGTAACGGCGATGTAATTAGCCAGAGTCGGTTCGAGCGGCCAAAATAAGACGCCTTTCGATGCCTGAATGGGATCGCTGATGGAGTAGATAAAAATATAATAAAACGGGTATAAGCAGGAAAACATAAACAGAATCATGAAGGCTGTGTTAAAGCCGTCAAAAATCCGATCTCCGGCACTGAGTTTCATGATGTGTTGAATCCGTTGCTTCATCTCTTCAATCCTCTTTGTATAATCTCCGGGTAAATCAGAAAAGCTTGTATCCCCGGATGGCTTTGGCCAGGTTATTGGCGAGGAACAGCATGATGATCCCAACCAGGGATTGGAGCATGCCAACAGCAATGCCATAGGAGTAGTCGGCGTTTTTGAACAGATCGTAGGTATACATGGCCAGGTTTTCCATTTTGTTAAAGACCAAAGGATTGTTGAAGATGTATTGCTGGTCAAATCCGGAAGCGAACAGGCTGCTGATGCTGAGAACCAGCAGGACCAGGTATGTAGGCAGCAAACCGGGAACGGTGATATGCCAGACGCATCGCAGGCGGTTGGCGCCGTCGACGCTGGCAGCGTCATAGAGTTCGGTGTCGATGCTGGAAATTGCCGCCAGATAAATGATGGATCCGAATCCGATACCCTTCCAGAGACCCAAGGCGGTTTGAAAAGTCCAGACGATGTTCCCGTTGCTCAGCGGATTAACCGCTTTTTCGAGCAATCCTAGCTTGATCAGCCAGATATTGATTACGCCGTCATTGGAAACCATGGCAAATGCGACGCCGAACACCAGCACCCAGCTGATAAAATTGGGAATTGTGGTGGTGGTCTGGATCAACTTCTTGAATTTGACGCTCTTGATTTCCGAGAGGAGAATCGCCAGCGCCATTGGCATCCAGCTGACCAGATAGCCCAGGAAGTTGAATATCAGGGTGTTGCGCAAGACCCGTGGCAAGCGACTGGCTGAGCGAAACAGCAGCGTGAAGTAATAGAGCCCCATGAATTTGCTTTTAAAAGGTGAAAGGCCGAGTTGGAAATCGATGAAGGCATATGACCAGCCGACCAGGGGTATATAGCTGAATATCAGGGTAAATAGAATGAAAGGCAAAGCCAGAAAGAACAACCGCCATTCTTTTTTCCGGTACCCGGGCTCCATGAGACGACTATTGAACTTTTTCACCGCCAACCCACCTTCTGCCTGAACATAATCTTATGATAGGGGTAGTATTTCCCGAGTACAATGACAGAATTTGTGGACTATATCCAAAATTATGCCGGCATGTTGCGCCATATCAGACAACTTGCCGGTTCCTATGCGATTTTTATATGGGGTGCTTGAATTTGTACCATTAATTTGTGCAGCGTCGATGATATAATAGGCATGATATACAAAAACCTCATGCCGGAACAGGTGAAATAATCCTAAATTGTATAATCGTTGAGCCAATTATGAATAATATATAGGCACTGACGAGGCGGCTGATATGTATGATGCAATCATAGTCGAAGACGAGTTTCTGGTGCGAATCGGCATCAAATCTTTTGTCAACTGGCAAGATATCGGCATAAACCTGGTCGGTGAAGCTGAAAATGGTAAAGAGGCTTATAATCTCTATCAAAAATATAAACCGCAGATTATCATTACCGACCTAAAAATGCCAGTCATGGATGGGATCACTCTGATCCAGAAAATCCGCATCGGCCACCAGGATAAATTGACGAAATTTATCATCCTGTCTTGCATGGACGAATTTGCCCTGGTGCAAAAAGCACTCAATTATAACGTTTCACACTATTTCCTGAAAATCGAGATGACCTGCAAGGATTTTCAGGACGTTTTAAAATCAGTCGTCGATGAACTGGATAATCAAAAAGTAGAATTGAATTATCCTGTGGCAAAGAATGATAAGCAGGCGATGGACGAACTGATCCGATCCTGCTACGAGAATAACCTGATTGATTATCGAAATGCGAAAGACCTGCTAAGCAAAACGGCGATTGACTTTGACCAGGACAGCTACTTATGTGCCATCATCCACTTGTTTCGCGACCAATCTACCCGCACGAACAGCACTTCCATGAATCAGTCCGCCCTCTTGAACCTGATCGCAGAATCAATCGGCAATCCACAGAACTGCCTGGTTTACTATTTAGATTATGATTATTACTGCCTTTTCATTCAGTATTCGAACCTGGACCTGTTTTTTGAGCGCACAGGCAATATGCTGGCGGTTCCGGAGGCAGTCCAAAATAATCTGCACAAGTATGCCAATGCCCGCGCCAATTGGGGGCTAAGCCGAAACAATACCGGGATCTGCAAATTGTCACAATCACTTAAGGAAGCGAAGCTGGCTCTTGAAGGCTGTTATTTCAAGAGTTCACCGATCTGCCAGTTTGCGGAAGTTGATAGCCCCTACGCTCTGGAAAACCGCCATATCCAGCTGCTCTTGAATGTCACCAGCGAATTTATTCATCTTTCCGATGAATTTATCAGCGAATACCAGGCTAAAGTACGAACCCTTGCCTCAAAACGTTTTGCGACAAAGGGCGAGTTTAAAGATGAGCTGACAATCTTGCTATTTTGGATCACTGCCCAGGTTGATGTGCTCAATGAGCATTTAGAGCAATTGGTCACTTCCAGTAAAGAAAAAATCGGGGCTAGTGTAAATCTTAATGAGTCGGTGACCATGTTTCTCCAATTTGTCAGAGACTGCATTCTCACATCTTCCTTTAACAAGAGGATGCCCGATACGATCAAAAGTGCGATTAATTATATCAGCGAGCATTCAGCACGCAAAATATACCTGGAGGAAGTGGCGAAGTTTGTGCATCTGAATTCATCATATCTTAGTTCCCTTTTTAAGAGGAAAATGCACTGCAGTTTTATTGAATATGTAAATATCGCACGAGTAAAAAAGGCGCAAAAGCTGCTTGTGGAAACTGACCAGCCGATCTATTTCATCTCCCAGGTAGTCGGGTTTCCGCAGGAAGAATATTTTTATAAAATATTTAAACGCATAACCCAGCTGACACCCAGTGAATACCGCAGCCGGTTTACCTGTACGACCAGCAACGATCGCCAGGATGACCAGAAAGCCAGGGATATCTTATAAATGAAGATGTTTCATTTTGCTTATAAACACACGATGAAAAAGATATCCCGAATGAATCTGAATGTCCAGATGCTGGCCGGTTTCAGCCTGGTCATGCTGGTCACGCTGTTTCTGGCCTACAACATCAATTACACCTATATGACGAATGTCCTCAAAGAGAAGCACAAGCAGGAAACCTTGAACCGCATGGAACAAGTCAATGACCGTCTGGAGTCATTTTCCGGGAATATCAACTCAATTCTGAACTATACCTTAGGGGACTCAACCATAGAAAAACTTTCCCACAGTGTCTATACGCCGATGAATTTCTATAAGTATACGCAATATGTCACCATTCTCGAAAACTTGCAGAATACGATCCAGGAAAATGAATATCTAAGCTCGATCTATATTTATACTAGCAACGGATATATTGTCGGTTACAATCAAGGCAGCCGGATTGTCCGGGCCAGCGGCAATGATGTGGATATCCTGAAAACAGATTATTTTAAAGAACTGCAGAGCAATTACTATGCGATGATCTGGACGCACAACATTCCCAGCCAGGCTTTTGCCAATAGGACAATCATCAATCTGGCTGCCGATCTTCAGGTTCTGTCAGCTGGAAAGTCATCCCGAAGCATTGCCTATAACTCTGATCTGACAGTTATTGTCAATGTTGAGCTGACCCAATTCCGTTCCCTGTTCGAACCGCTGTTCGACAGCGAGACAGACTCCGTCTATATTGTCGACAGCGACAATACCATCATATCGAGCCAGAATCCGACTGAGATCGGGGATGCCTTTCATATCGACATTTCCGGGCTGGTTGATGAATCAGGCTATTTTTCATCGGATCTGACCGATTCCCCGATTCAGGTCGTTTATTACAAAATCCGAACCTATAACTGGTATATCGTCCTGGAAACCCCTGACGCCAGTTACCATAACGACATTGCCAAACTGCAGAGCGCGTTTCTGCTGACCTTCATTGCCTGCTTTTTCATCACGCTCTTCTTTGTCATGGTCTGGGCCAACGCCTCGACCCGGCCGCTGTCTGTCCTGCGCAAGCGGATGCAGGATGTCGGTAACGGCCAGCTTGGCGTCCAGATAACCATATCGCCGAAGAATGAATTTGGCGATGCCATCCGTTATTTCAATGAGATGTCGACCAATCTGGCCCGGCTTGACGAGGAAAACAAAGTGATCGCCCAGCAACGGCGCGACCAGGAACTGAAAGCCCTGCGGGCGCAGATTAACCCGCATTTCATTTATAATACCCTGAACATGATCAAATGGATGGCCGTGATCCAAAACTCCGGCAGCATTGTCGACTGCATCGTTGCCTTGTCGGACATCTTAAAGCCGATATTCAAGACCAGCGACGAAATGATCACCATCAAAGAAGATATTCTCTATATCGAGAATTACGTCAAGATCCTGAACTATCGATATAATAATAAAATTAAACTCAATCTGCTTTTCGATGAAAAATACAATCAGGAGCTGGTCCCGCGGTTCATTTTCCAGCCGCTGATTGAAAACAGCGTCCAGCACGGCGTTTACGATTCGGACCAGCAAATTGTCATCGATATTGACATTGAGGAAGATCATGATATGCTGACGATCCTGATCCACGACAACGGCCAGGAAATCAGCGAGGTAAAAGCCGCGGAAATCAATGACTTGCTCGCCGGCAAAAGTATCGGCAAAGAATACGAAAGCGGCGAGAAAGTCGGCATTTACAATGTCAACAAACGCATTAAGCTCTACTTCGGCGAGAAGTACGGCCTATCGATTGTCAACCGGGGCGCCAGAGGGACCACGGTATCGATCCGCATACCCAAAGGCGCCGCTGCCGGATCAGCGGGATTACCTGGCCCGGTTTGATTCTGCCCCCGGTTATTTTCCGACTATTCCGTTTGCGTCCCTGCCAATTCACCGGCGGCCAGGAGCTTTTCCAGCGTGCTTTCGCTCATTTCGGCGCAGGCCGGCTTGTCGCCGCCGAGGGCGTAGCGGCAGATCTGTTTCAGCAGATACCGGGCTTCCGGGAATTTCCGGTCCATATCCATCGCCGTCATGATGATCCGGCCCTTACCCAGCGAGCGCTCGAGCAGCAAGGCCAGAGGCCGGGCGACGAACGAGGAATGCAGCATGCGGATGACCGGGTCTTCGTCGTTGAGGCCAAGCGAACCGATGTCAAAGGCCGGGCTTTCGCCGATCAGGTTATAGAACTGCAGGTCGGCAAAATTCTCGTGCGGGAAATCGCCCAGCATCGGGTGATCGCGGATGATCGTCCCGGCCTGGAGTTCTTCCAGCGGCGGGAAATTAGCCGGTTTGGTGAAGAAATACCGTCCTTCCGTGAGCCCGAGCACTTGCAGGAAGGGCCGGACCAGGCCTTCGGAACTACCCAGGATGACGTTGCCGCCGGAACGGACATAATCGGTAAGCTCCGGCGTCAGCCTATTCGTGAGAATGGCTTGGGCGGCCGGTTCGCAAGTGTTGGTTTCAACTGCCCCGGCCGGCAGGTCTGCCGCTTCCGGGAAGAACCAGAGGTCCCATTGGTTGGTGAACACACGATCCTGCTCCGACAGCCGGGCTGTGAGCCTGGCGGGAGTCGGTCGGGCGAAGGTCGGGATAATCGCGCGGACAAGACCCGCAGGGCAGCTTTCATAAGGCTTGTGGTCATAGGCAAGACTGCCTTGGGCCCAAACCTGCCCGTCAGCTTCGATCGCCCATTCCAGGACCGGAGCGGTCAAAGCCGGGTGCGAATAATCGGAGACGCTGAGGGCGCACGAGAACTCGGATCCGAATGTCCAGACCCGGTTATTAAAGCCCAGGCTGGACATGATGATGGTATCGCCGTTGGTCTGCAGCCACTGTTCCGGTGTGGCGTACTTTTTTTCGTAGAAGAGATCGAGGACGCCCTGGGATGACAAAGCGGTATCGGTGGCATTGAAATGGGATATGCCGGCGAGCTGCTGGTTATCCCGGCGGCACCCCTCGAGTTTGCCTTTCATCTCGAGGAATTGCAGACGCTGGCTGTTTTTCGTGGCGTCGATCAGGATATGGGACAGGTTGTTGCGGGCCGCTGCCTTGAGGACGAGCTCGATGCCGTACGGCCGCATGACGCCTTTGAATTTCACGGCTGTCCGCACGTCGATATAGGAACTCCACCAGCGGAATTCGTGCTGGATCAACGGCTTCGGGCAGTCGGCGTCGACGGAGGCTTCTGCGTTGACATAGTCGCCGGGCAGGTCGGGCGAATACTGGCCGTCCGTCCAGATGACAAGCGCGGTCGGCTTGCGCTCCTTGGTCTCCTGGTAGCAGCGCCAGGCGACTTTGGGAAACAGCAGGGCCATGTCCGGCGTCAGCTCGTTGCTCATATTGTACAGATTGGCCGACGGATGGTTGACATCGCGTTCGACCACCTTGTTCCACTGGTGGCGGAGCCGCTCGCGGTAATCCGGGGTCGGCTTCGGATACATGTTGTAGGTATGCCAGGAAGACATGCCGCAGATCGGGCCCATCGTGCCCATCTCGCTTTGGATCAGCAGCCCGGCTTCGTCGGCGGCATCATAATATTCCGGAATCTGGGCGTGGGACTGGAGCCGGATGTAGGTGTAGCCATACTGCCGCAGCGTGCCAAGGCGCTTGCGCCAGCTGTCGCGGTTGGTGTCCGGGCTGCCGGTGTCGGCCATGACAAAGAATTCGCCGCCGCCGCGCATAAAATACGGCTGATTATTGATCAGGAAGTGCTTGCCTTGCGTCGACAGTTTCACGAGTCCGAAGCGGTCGGTCCGCACGTCACAGAGCTCGCCGCCGCAGAACAGGCGCGCTTCGATCCGGTAAAGATTCGGCGTTTCCGGACACCAGAGCTGCGGCTGATCAATCTTGATCTCCAGATCCGCCCGGCCGCCGACGGTTTTTGCGTGGGCAGAGGCGCATTCCCGGCCGTCCGGGCCGATCAGGGCGATTTTGATTTCAGCGCCGTCTGATCCGCCTTCTCCGGCGTCTCCGGTAACCGCGGCTGCTCCGGCTGCCCCGGCCGCTTCGTCCGCCCCGCCCGCGGCAAAGCCCAGGGTTGCTTTGACAAGAACCTGCCCGGCGTCGGCGTCCGGAACAACCGACAGCTGGTCGATCCAGGCTGGCCCGGTGGCAGTCAGCTCGACATCGCGGTAGAGGCCGGACCACATGCCTTCGGAATAATATTCCAATTCCATCAGGCGGTCCTCTTCATGCACCCGCACGGCCAGATAATTCTCGCCGCCGGGGATGAGGCGGCTGGTGATATCGTAGGCAAAGGGAACCAGCGGCGAGTGGTGCTCGCCCAGCTTTTCCCCGTTCAGCCAGAGCTCGGCCGATGGGCTGACGCCGCCGAAATTGAGCCAGATTCTTTGGCCGTCCCAGCCTGAGGGCACCGTGAAAACCTTGCCATACCAGCCGGTGCCGATATAGGTCGACTTGTAGGTCCTGATTTTAACTTCAACTTCTTTATGGAAGACTTCGCTGTCATCACCAAAGCCCTGACCCTGCCAGCATCCCGGAACCAGGATGTTTTCCAGGAGCATATAGGGGTATTGAAACCATTTTTCGCTGACGCCGGCCTCTCCCGGGTCGAGCCGGAAACGCCAGTCGCCGCTAAGCCGGATCCGTTTCTCGTCGGGATGCGCGAAAAGCGGATTGACCACTGCCGGTTCTTTTTTGAATGTGCACTGTTTCATAATCATACCTCTTTCTTTTGGCTGATGCCCAGCCGCGGCGGACTTGTGAGTCCGGATGGAACCGGATGATAGAACAGGTTGGACAAGGTTGAGGTGATCTGGATCTCCAGCTGATTACACCCCTGGCGAACGTATGGAGAGAGGTCAAAGGCATAAGGCTCCCAGAGCCGGCAGCCGGCGGATTGGCCGTTAATAAAAACTTGCGCCGCATCAGGGGTTTCCAGCGCCAAAACCACTCGGCCGGGAACGATGTCCAGGCCAAACGTGCAGATATAGGTTGCGTCGCCGGAATAGCGGGCATAACCGAGCTCGGTCCAGGATACAGGCCGGACGGGTATAATCCGGGTCGTCATGCGGCCGCCGATCACCCGGAAGTCGCCGCGCAAACCCGCGAAGGGGATCTGGTTCAGCCACTTGGCATTGTATTTTGGATAGGCGCCGACTGCCGTCAGGCGATTATGGCCGTTCACCAGCAGCGCGGTGATGTCGCTGACATGGTTTTCCCGGTCCCAGATCCGCTCGCCGCGCGCGCCGGGAGCCGGGCGTCCGTTGACGAACCAGGCCAGCGGATATTCAGTCTCTGTAACCAGTTCGACTGTCTCCGGACAAGATTCGATCTCAAAATCGTAAATGGCTGTGACATGCTGTTCGGGATGTTTGATCCGGGCCGGAACGATCCAGTTATGGAACTCCAGCTGGGTGTAATGGAACGTGTTTGCCGGACTGGCCAGCGTGTCATCCGCGACCAGGCGGGCTTCCGGGATCAGCCAGTTGGGGCTGCAAGTCTGGAAGGTAAATCCTTCGTTTAAAGGCCGGATTTCATCAAAACCATTCGGATCAAGGCTGCCCGGCAGATAGGCAGCAGGCAGTTCCTGAGCCGAAGTTTCCAGGATTGGTACCGCGCTGCCGGCGGCTTGATCGGCGAAGACAAGGACCGCGGTTTCGAAAGCGGCAAGTGTCAGTTCGAAGGCGGTTTCCGAACCGGTCCGGTCGAATCGGGCCGGACGGATCAGGCCGGTTTCGGTGTCGATGGCCTGGGGCACTGCCGGCGCGAAGATCCGGCCGCGGGCGATGCGTTTTTCAGCGGCATCGTTGGCCAGGATCAGGTAATAGCTATCTGCGGACTTGCGGATGACAGAGAAAATACCGTCTTCATAGTCGACATCCGCAATGTAAGGGGGTATGCCGCTCAGGCTGGCGCGCATCATTGCCGTAAACGAACCGGCTTTGGCTTTGCGGCTGTCGGTCTGGATGTCATAGCCGGCCGGTTCGATCGTACGCACCCCGGGCAGCGCCAGCAGCTTATCAACGTCCGTCGCCGCAGGCGCCGCAGTGTCGATGCAGGTCTCGGGGAGCCTGCCGATGAGGACCAGCCGGCCGCCCTGGCGGGCAAACTGCGTATAAACATGCGCAGTTCCGCCTGTAACACAATTGGCGTCAGGCAGAACCAGGACGTCATACATCGAGTCGCCGATGCGGATCCGGCCGTTTTGCACTTCAGCCGAGTCAAGGATTTGCTCGCTGGCGATCTCAAACGGGACATTTAATTCGACCAGCGCGTTGACGGCGCCTTGCGTAGCCAGATTCAAGCTGACCAGCGGATGCCGGCTGGTCATGTCCGCGTGCTCCGGACCGTCGTGGAGCAGGGGCCCGCCTGCGTTGGCACGACTGGCGGCATAAGGGCAAAGCACCAGGGCGCGCGCGCAAATGGCGGTTTCGGCGACCAGCCAGGACATGGCGGATACATATTTGTTCAAGTGCGGGAAATGAGGATATAAAGTATTGTTGAAGCTGAAGGGGGTGGGACAAAAGCCGAGGTTTTCCTTGAATGCGTCGTTCAGGGTGTAATAGGCGCCCATGTATTGGATGTAGTTGACTCCGAGCAGAAAGAGCCGGTTTTCGATGCGCTTGATCTGCGCCAGGGTCATATCATGCGTGCTGCCGGAAAAGGTCTCGCAGAGGAGACGCTTTTTACCGTGAAAGCGGGCCGCCGAGGACGCGCACTTGACGGCGAAATTGAAATCATGGAAATTGATCAGCTCGTTGGAATAGATGGAATCGATGCCCGGCATGCCATAATGCCGGAAGCATTCAAACATATCGGTAAAGCTCATGACGTGGTAGCGCAGGGATTCCTCGCCGCCGCCGTGACCGGTGAAAATCAGGCCGTTGGCACGGCACCAGGCGCCGATTTGCGCCATATAAGCATCAAGATACATCTCGCTGATGGTGCTCCAGAAATCGAAGCGTGCCTTGGCGGCGGCGGTTTCCGCGGAAATGACGGTTGCGGAGCCGTCGGCGCTGCCGGCTTCCAGACCCGGTTTCGCCTCACCCGCGTCAATAAATAATTCCGGCAAAATAGTCAAGACATCATAGCCGTTCCGCTCGAGGAATTTTTCCGCAAAACGGCGTGACCAGGGCAACAGCAAAGCGCCCTCGACCGGTGAGGTTCCGGTCAGGGAATGCACTTCATCGGTAAAGACACCTTTGATGACCGTGCCAAAGAACGATCCGACCGCTGCCTTGTAACGTTCATGGGTATATTCAATGAACAGCTGGACGGCTTCACTGTCCATCGTGTCGAGATAGCCTTCCTGGTCCAGGGAAAATTCGGCATTCTTGGCCGAAGGCTGCAGGCCGCCGCCCCAGAAGGTATAAAACACCGCCAAAGTTTGCGTATGCGAACTCGTGTTCTGCCAGGAGACAACCGTCTGCCCGTCCTGGACATCGCAAGTGACGGGCAAGCGGACTTTCTGGTCGCCGGAAAGCAGATAGGCAGCCAGAATCTGCATGTTCCGGCTCTTTCCCAGCGGCAGGGTTTCAGAGAGCCGCCCGCCAGGTTCGACTTCACCTTTCAGCATGCTGAGCAGGGTCATGCGCGCCCAGGGATGGTCGCGGATGACAAAGCCGCCCGCTGTGCCGGACGGCCAGTTATATTCGTCGTAGATCCAGAAATTCATTTCCAGACGCTGGGCTTCCTCAACCGCGTGGCGGATCATCGCGAAGAATCCCTCGTCCAGATAGCCGCCCCGGAGGCCGGCGCTGGGATGGATATAGAAATCCCCGATTCCGCTTTTTTTAAAGGATTCGATCTGAAAAGTCATCTCGTCCCGGGTCACCGACCCGGTCGGGAACCACATGACTGCGGGCGCATACTCCGGCACCCCTTCATTGAATGCTTTCTGAATGTCGAGCATCGTATTACTCCCTCCGTTTTTTAGACCGTTAATATAAACAACGAAGACTAAGCATATTATAACTTAACGATAGCTATATGAAAACATATAATTTATGATAAGTAATCTTGTCATAAGCAATTAAGAATAAATATTAATGAAATTTGTAATAATTACACCTGTCCGGCCAGGGAAAGGCATCGGCTTGGCGACAGCAGGGAAAGCCGTGTCAACGGATGCGAACCGATTGGTGTTTGCATCGGGGCAGAGTATAATATTGATGTTGCAGTAAATATCCGTAAGATTGCCGCAGCAATCGGGACATGAAGGAGCGGTATCATGAGCCAGGAATTCAGTAACTATATCAGCGGCCAATGGGTGGCTGCCGGCTACGGCAAAACCTTTGCGCAGAGAAATCCGGCCGATCTGGACGAAGTAACCGGCATTTGGCCGGCGTGCAGTCGGGATGACGCCAATCGGGCGATTGACGCAGCCGGCCTGGCGTTCCCCGGTTGGCGGGCGCTGACGGCCGCGCAGCGTGCGGGTTATCTCAAAGAGGCTCTCAACGGCATGCATCAGCGCCGGGCAGAACTGGCTGAAATCATGACGCGGGAAAACGGTAAAACGCTGCGTGAATCGCACGCCGAGATTGATTCTGCCTTGCGCGAGATGGAGTATCAGATCGGTGAGGGAGTC
>DOFA01000267.1 GCA_003532195.1 Clostridiales bacterium | reverse complement strand
CAATGCTCATCATGTACCCCTTTGTGCAGAAGTATTTTGTCAAGGGCGTCATGATCGGCTCCCTCAAGGGCTGAAAAGCTGTTTATATGATTCTGACTGCCAAATCACATTTGCTGCCGCGGAGGCAATGGGTTTTGACAGTGGAAAATATTATAATAATCTAAGGAGTTGAGAACATGAGACCGAAAACAATCCTCTGTCTGCTGCTCATGCTGGCGATGTTATTCAGCATAGCTGCCTGTACCAAGAAACCTGCAGAGACCACTGCGGCATCAACCACTCAAACCACCAAAGAACAAGAAACTACCGCAACCACTGAACCCACGAGTCCATATCCCACTTACCTCAACCTTGATGCCTACTATCCGCTCGTTAATGAGGGCGAGGACATCACCATCAAGGTGGCGACTACCCAGGCCGACGGCTACGGTACCAGCAATCCAGATGACTACTGGTTTTTCGCCTGGATCCAACAGAAGATGAACCTAACTTTTGAGATCGAGATGATCCAGGGGTCCGCGTGGGCGGAGCGCAAGCCGCTGATGTTCGCGGGCGGTGATCTGCCGGACCTGATGCTCTGTATGGGTCTCACCACTAGTGACCTCGTCACCTACGGTGAATCTAACAAGCAGCTGCTGGAATGGTCTCCTTACGTCAATGAGGAGTTGACCCCTGAGCTCAGCGCATGGTTCGAATATTATCCCAAACTTCGCGCATCCGTCAGCTGTGCCGGCGGCGGGCTGTATTCGCTTCCAAACTCTGCACGCCCTTCCGACCTCGGTGGCACTGCGGCACGTTACTTCATCAACAGCACCTGGCTTCAAGAGGCCGGCATCGATGCGCCGGGAACTCTGGATGAGTTCATTGATATGCTGCGTGCTTTCAAGGAACTGTATCCCGACAGCATCCCAATGGGCGGCGGCTATGGCAGCGATTCTACTGCAACTGCCAGTTCCGCTCCTAACCCCTGCTATGCCATCTTCAATGCCCTCGGCTATATCACTAATGACCCTTACGGCCTGTCTCCCGCTATCCGTGAGGACAAGGTCGTTATCCCTGCGGCAGATGTGAATTACCGTGAATTCCTTGAAACAATGAAAACCCTTTATGATGAGGAACTCGTCTCAAAAGACCTCTTTACAACGGATCTGACGCAATTCAACGCTCTCGCCCTTGAGGACAAGTTTGGCGCCATGGGTTACGTCCCCTATCTTTGTCTCCCCGAAACCTGGGGGGAGTGGGAATCACTCTCTCCGCTTACCAGTGATATCAGCTCAACCAAGCAGTGGTACAACAGCGACTTCTTCAGCACTGGACATTACTGCATCTCCGCGGATACCAAATTCCCCGAGCTGCTGGTCAGACTCGGCAGCTGGTTCTTCAGCGATGATGGCAACGTATTCGCTTGGGGCGGCCCGCAGGCCGGCAGCGATGAGACACTGGGAATGTGCGGCGGCTGGTTCATCGACAAAGATAAATTGTTCAGGCAGCAGGACGTTCTTGACGGGAAATACCCCAACAACTGGGAATACTACCTCAACGAGTGCTACCCGAACGGCGGCTTCGCCGGTATCGGCAACACCTCCGGTTTCTCCCTCGAGAACCAGGAGACCTTCTATAACATTAAGTGGGAGCGCGGCGGCTATCCCGAATACGCCAGGCCGCTTATTACCACCAACGGTGATAACTTCTTCCGCATCTCACAGCTTGAGAAGCTCAGCGATTATGTGACCGCAGGCTATCCCACCAAAGTATTTTTCGACGCTGAAACCAACAATCGCATCAGCGACCTCGCGACCGTGATCAATTCCTATGTCCGCGCCGAGACTGCGAAGTTCATCACAGGCACCCGTTCGCTCAATGAGTTCGACAGCTATCTCACCGAGCTGGAGAACCTTGGCATGTCCGAGTATCTCAAATATTATGTCGATTACTACGAGGCATATAAAGCAAAGCTCGGATAATGATCAATCAACCGGATTAATTACCATAAAAATATGCATAAGCTCCGCAGGCCGTCCCTCCTGCGGAGCCTATGCGTGTTATAATGTTTGGCGGGGGTATTTCAGTGTCCAAAGCACATGGAAGATCAGGTGAAAACGGCAAATTGAACCGGTTCAGTTTGCTGTACAAGAACACGCTCTCGACCACCTCGCTGATACTCCTGTCCTGCGTGGTGATCGGAGCTTTTCTGCTGAATTCCGCAGCCGCTGAGATTCGCTCCGTAGACAACAAGCAGACGAACATCCGTGTTACACTCATCGCCAACGACCTTGATAATCAGGTGAAACTGATGATTGAGGCTTCGCTGCGTCTTTCTACCAATGTGTTGTACCGCCCGTTTTTTCGGGATCAAAGCGCGCTTAACGAGATCGACCTCGTCACCGACTTGAGAAAGTATGACAATTTTTCACAGCTTGCGGAAAGCTGCTTTCTGCTCTACAAAGATGAGACGTCAGTTTATAAAAGTTTTGCGAAAAATAATTTCTACGTTCACGTCAACTTCCTTGGCATCTCGGATGACGAAGCCTTGAATACGGCAATCAGCTCTGCGAGGGAATTCACTGCACTGAAACCAGAAAGCAGCGACAGAATAATATTTGTCTGTCCGATTTATTTTCGCGAGCGTAACGCTGAGGAACCAGACGCTTATCTATGCTTTGTCTCAAGCGAGAGAAGACTCACTGAACGCGTCAATGATGTTTCCGGCAGCTTCGATGGCAGTTGGCAGATTAGTTTCGGCGATGGCGTACTCATTCAATCCGGCGAAATCCCTGCTGACGCAAAAATACTGACGGCACAAAATGAATCTCCATTGTCTTTTCATTTATTTCTTAACACCAGCCAATACGCTTATTTCACCTTGATGAATGCGGGCTTTGCTCTGATTATTGCTGTTGCCCTGCTTGGGCTTGCCGCTCTGGTGACATACAAAAACTATCTCCCGCTCAAGCGCATTGTAGAAAAATATCCGCGCGACAGCGGAGGAGATATCAAGAACGAACTGGAATATATTGATGAGTTGATTAACAAAAGTCATTCGCAGCAGAAGTCTCTGAGTGAAAGAATTGAAAAGCAGCGTTTGCTCATCGCCCATCAGCTGCTCCTGGCGATATTCAAGGGCGACATCCCCGATCCGGCAATCGTTGAAGATATCTTTCCCTTCAGCTGTTTTGCGGTCATCACCGTCAGGTTCGCCGTTCCTGTAAAATCTTCCGCAGTAATCGCTGCCATCGAAGCGCTATCCGGAGGAGAAATGACCTTTTATTGCGTCTGGCTGGAGCAACAGGGCTGTTTTGCCTGTATCGCCGGTTTTGAAAACAGCTGGCGCCTCTCTGAATCGAAAGATCTTGTCACAGCCGCAATGGAACTTATCGGCAGAGACTGCTCCATCGGCAGCTGCGCAGTCGAGGAAATGCCCGAAGGCATGCCCGGAGCACTGGTCAGAGCCATGAGTGCAGACGACACGGCCTCCGATCGTTCCGCTGACGTTTTTGTGGCTAATGACGCTCTGGACGGCTCGCTGATCAATCAAATCACTGCTAAGATCAGAACCGGGAATGAGCTTGCGGCTTGCAATTATCTCATACGCTACATTGATTTGATCTTTTCCCACGACCATCTCAGTCAGCTGCTCTGCAGCGAGCTGCTGTGCCAGTTGGTGAGAATGGCGGCCGATCTGAATTCTCCCCTTGACTCCAACCGTGTTCGCCTGATATCTGAGCTCAGCGATCCCGCCGCCATATATAATGCGGTCGCCGCGATCATTCATGAGCTCTGCGAAAATATTGCGAGCAGGCGGCAAAAGAATCGCAGCGAATTATTTGACAGCATTCTTAGCTACATCAACGAGCATGCGCTGGATTATGATCTTGATCAGGACAAGGTTGCGGCACACTTTGGCATCTCTTCCAACTCTCTCTACCGCATGTTCAAGACCGTGCTCGGTGACAAGTATATGCATTATCTCACCGAGCTGCGCATCAAAAAAGCCTGCCTTTATCTTGATGAGGGACATACGGTTCAGGATGTATGCAGCAGGGTCGGTTATAATAACGTTTCTCATTTTATTAAGATTTTTAATAGTATTACCGGTTACACGCCCAACAACTACAGAAATAAGAATATGAAGCAAAAAGGGTGACTTTTTTAGCTTCTGAAAGGATTAACAATGAATATTTCAATAAACAGTTATAATCTCTGTGCTTGCGGCTACAAGCCCTATGACCATATGCAGCGCGCGGGCTGGAACAATCTATCTATCGCTTATCAGGTGCAGGAGTTTGATGCACTTGCAGGAGATCATTGGAAGGACTATATTCTTTCCATCAAAGAGGAGTTTGACAGCCGCGGAATGCATTGTGTGCAGACGCATCTACCCTATTATAACCTGCTGCGCGACAGCTCCGAGAGCGATGAGGCGACCGACCGCGTCCTGGAACGAGGCGTAATCCTCTGCTCCATGCTCGGTGCGAAATGGGGGGCGTTCCACTGCCGCACCGCAATCAAAAAGGGTGACTCCCAGGAAGCCAACGAACAATCCTTGCGGGATAATCTGGCGCTGCTGAAAAGGCTGCAAAAATTCGCAAGAGAATACGGCGTCGGCATCGCAATCGAAAACCTGCCGGACTTCTATCCCGGCGTGCCTGTTCATTTGTTTGCCACCGACTATCATGATGTGATCCGCCTTGCCGACGAGCTGGCTGACCCGGAACACTTCGGCGTCTGTTGGGATTTCGGACATGCGCATATGAATCACGTTGACCAGGTGCAAGCGCTGCGCGAGGTCGGCTCGCGGCTGAAAGCAACGCATATCCACAGCAATGCCGGATTTAATGACGACCACTTGCCTATATCACTCGGAACGATCAACTGGGATGAGATGATGCGCACACTTGCCGAGATCGGCTACAATGAGTCGCTTTCGATGGAAACGCTGTGGCCGGGAGACAAAGTCTGCGGCTGCACCTTTGAAATGACGGGTTTTACTCAATCCATGGAGCAGTTCGCCGACAGCTATTTCACTCATAACTACCAGTGTGCTATGATACTGCTGGAAAAGCTGCACGCCTTCCGTGCGAAGTAATCAAGGAGTTGTAATAATGAAACACCTGAATGACATCCTGAACATTTCCCGGAAGGACGACTTCGTCCGCCTGGACCGGATATTCGGGCTGATTCTGGCCCACAGTTCCAATGCGCGCGCGGAAGGCGGTTTGATCCGGCTTTGGGCGGATGACCGGATCATGAACACGGATTATCTGCCTGGCGAGTGTGATATCAATGGCGAATCCCTGTCCGCGGTCTGGCACGCGGAAGGCCTCGATATCAAGGCAGACGTTGTTTATGACCCGGACAGCGGCGTCCTGGCCTGGAAAGCCGCCGTTGTCAATACCGGAGAGAAAGCCGTCATCGTTCGCCGCGCCGCTAGCCGGTTTGCTTTTCCGGAGGGCGAAGGGTGGTCGCTGTATACCCAGGCGGCTGGCTGGTCCAGGGAGAATCGCGGCGGCTGGTCGCGATTTGAGGCCGGGGAACTGTCGATCGGCAGCGAATTCGGGCGAACGACCCGGTTTTCCGCCCCGTTTGCCGTCCTGCGCGATGACAGCAGCGGAAAAATGGCCGCCGCGCATGTCCGCCCTAACAGCGACTGGCGGATTGCATTGTCCGCCCACGCGGACGCCGAGGCCGTTCTGACACTCGGCATGACCGATCAGCTGGCTTACCCGCTGGAACCGGGCGCAGAGCTTGAGCTGCCCGAGGTCCTGCTTTTCGAGGTAGAAGGCGAGGATTTCAGCGCCGATAAGCTGCACCGGTATTATGTCCGCAAGATCGACCGCTCGCCGTTTGCCGAACCGTCGGTCGCCTACAACACCTGGTTTTACGAATTCCCGATCCTTAATCCCGGGCGCTTGCGGGAGCAGCTGGCTGCCGCGCAGGAAATCGGCTGTGAGGTCTTTGTCATCGACGCCGGATGGTACGGGCTTTCTACGGGTGAATCCTGGGACGACCAGGGAGACTGGCGGGAAAAGACAGAATATGCCTTCCACGGCCAAATGCGCGAGTTCGCCGATGAGGTTCGCGCCGCCGGCCTGAAGTTCGGGCTCTGGTGCGAGGCTGAAGCGGCGATGCCCAAGACACCGGTCTGCCAGGAGCATCCGGCGTGGTTTGTCCCGAACGGCAAAGGGTATTGCCATTACGATCTGAGCAATCCTGAAGCCTACGCCTATCTGTTTGGCTTGATCTGCGCGCTGCACGACCGGTATGGCCTGACCTGGATGAAGTTTGATTTCAATGCCGAGCAGTATGCCGGCGCCGACGGGCATTACGCCTATTTACGGCGCTGGTACGGCCTTTTGGAAGAGCTGCGGCAAAAGTATCCCGATTTCTACCTCGAAGGCTGCGCCAGCGGCGCGATGCGCACCGAGCTTGGTTCGCTGCCGCATTACGACGGTTTCTTCCTTTCCGACAATGTCAATCCCTATGACGTTCTGCGCATGTCGGAGGGCGCCTTGCTGCGGATGCCGCCCGGCTATCTCGAACGCTGGTGCACGGTCCGAAGCCTGTCTGGTGTGCCCGACTACGGGAAAGCGGCACAAAGCAGCGCCGCCCGCACCCTTGTGCCGGAGGGCGGGCTCTGGGAAAGGTGCGGCACTTGCGACATCAGCTTCCCGCTGACGCTCGGCGCCATGGGGATTCTCGCGTTTACAGGCGACATCGCCCATTTTGACCCGGCTCAGAAACAAGCGGCGATTGATGCAGTTAAGTTCTATAAACAATACCGCCGGATGATCCGGCACGCCTGGGCGCTGTTGCTCACCAAGCCGGCGGCATTCAACTGCCGCGACCGCTGGAGCGCCATTCAACTGACCGACGGCCAAACCAGTTTGGTTTTCGCTTACCGCACCGCTTCCCGGGCTTCCCGATTTCTCGTCCGGCCGCGCCAGCTCGATCCGGAACGGATCTACACCGTGAAAAAAGTCCTGCCCGCCGGAGAACTGCCCGCTGGGAAAACGACCGCCGGGGAAACGCTTCTCACCGCCTCCGGCGTGGCTCTGATGGCGGACGGATTTGGCGCTGTCCAGCCGGTTCTCGATTCCGCGGCAGTTTATCTGATCGAGTAATCAAATAATTGAATAATCGCATAAAGGAGCGTCATGACTTATGGTTCGTTTACCCTCGAGGCAGGTTCATCTGGATTTTCATACTTCGGAGCTGATCCCGGGCATCGGCAGCCATTTCAGCCGGGAAAACTTCCAGGCTGCCCTGCGTGCCGGCAACGTAAACTCGATCACGGTTTTCGCCAAATGCCACCATGGCTGGTGCTATTACCCGACCCAGGTCGGGCACCGCCATCCGGAGCTGCAATTCGACCTGACCGGCGCCATGGTCGACGCAGCCCATGAAATTGGCGTCCGGGCGCCGATCTACATCACGATGGGCTGGTCGGCGCACGATGCCCAGATCCATCCGGACTGGCGCGGCCGCAACCAGGATGGCAGCGAACAGACGGTCAACTACGACCTGGCCGCCGGCCCCGAGACACCCAAGCCGGCTTGTTCCTGGCGCACCTTGTGTCCCAACGGCGATTATGCCGAACACCTGTATGCCCTGACCGAGGAGATCTGCCGCCGCTATCCGGTCGTCGACGGCTTGTTCTATGATATCTGCTTCATAACCCAAGCTTGCTGGTGCGACGCCTGCCGCCAGGGAATGGCACAGGAAGGCTATGACGCGGAAAATCCGGACGACGCCAGGCGGTACTACATTGCCAACCGCCAGCGTTTCATGACCCGCTGTACCGAGATCCTCCATCGTTTCCATCCGGAAGCGACGATTTTCTTCAACAGCGGCGGCGCGGACATGTACAAGCCGCAGTTTCATGCCTGGCAGACCCACTATGAAATGGAAGACCTGCCGACCGCCTGGGGCGGCTACGACAAAATGCCGCCCAGGGCGAAGTTTTTTGCCCGCACCGGCAAGGATTACCTGGGCATGACCGGCAAATTCCACACCTCCTGGGGCGAATTTGGCGGGTATAAAAGCGCCGAGGCGCTGAAATTCGAATGCGCGGCCATGCTGGCTTACGGCGCGCGCTGCAGCGTCGGCGACCAGATGCACCCCTGCGGCGAAATGGATCCGGAGACTTATCGCCTGCTTGGCGACGCCTATCGCTATGTCGAAAGCATCGAGCCTTTCTGCTTCGATGTCGAGGAGACCACGCGGCTGGGTATTGTCCTGTCCGGCGACAGCCGCTCGGACGAGGGTCTGCAGAAAATGCTCCTGGAAAAACAGCTGGACTTTGATATTGTCCTGCCCGACGACGACCTGTCCCGTTTCGCAGCCGTTGTGCTTCCGGACAGCGTG
This sequence comes from Clostridiales bacterium, assembly GCA_003532195.1. Classification (GTDB taxonomy): domain Bacteria; phylum Bacillota; class Clostridia; order Saccharofermentanales; family UBA5734; genus UBA8949. The sequence goes on along the minus strand of DOFA01000267.1, from coordinate 6,949 downwards.
CTGCTCGACGAGACTGAAGCTGCCCGCTGGAATGAATATGCCAAACAGGGCGGCGGCCTGGTCCTGACCGGGCAAAGCGGTCTGGATTTAGCCGGTTCGCGCTTCCTGATCGATGCCGGCGTCCGATATGAAGGTCCGTCGCCGTATGACATCGATTATGTGCGCGCCGGCAGCCAACTGGCCCAGGGCATCGTCAGCAACCCGTTCCTGTTTTATCAAAGCGGCCAGCGGGTGACTCTGGCCGGCGGCGAGGCTCTGGCGGCGATTCGCGAACCTTACTTTTCCAGAACCTATGGCCATTATTGCTCGCACCAGAAAACGCCCTATCGGATGGAAGNNCCCGCCGCAGTGCGCTACGGTGGCGTTGTCTACCTGGCCCATGCGGTCTGCCGGCTGTATTTCGAGCACGGCGCGCAGTTCCACCGCGATTATTTTCTCAACGCGCTGCGGCTGGTTTACCGGCAGCCGGTCATGCAAGTCGGCCTGCCCAGCGCCGGCCGGGCGCGTTTCGTCCGCCAAAGGGCCGGGCATCGCTATGTCCTGCATCTGCTTTACGGGTCGCCGATCCAGCGCGGCCGAACCTCGGTCATCGAGGACCTGCCGCCGGTCTTTCAGGTGCCGGCGGAGCTGGAGATCGGTGAAACCGTGCGGGCAGCCCGCCTGATGCCAGGCGGCGAACCGCTCGCGTTCCGCCAGGAAGGCGGCCGCGTCAGCCTGACCGTCCCGGAAGTGCGCTGTCATCAGATGGTGGTGCTGGATTATTGAAGGTTGCGCCGGAAGAGTTTTAAGGCGTTCTTATATAAAATATTAGCCTTGTCTTCGTCGCTGATGAGGGCATATTCGATGCGGCCACGCTGGAAACCGGCAGCATAGGTGTCCGTACCAAATAAGATACGATCGGAACCGACTTGCTCCACAGCATGCTCGATGATTCGGTTCTGACTGCTCGCGCGACCGGATGTGTCAACGAAAATGTTAGCGCAGCGGGCATTTCTGATGGCTTCGATCTGCTCGACCGAACCCAGATGAGCGATGATCAGCGTCATATCCGGATACTTATCGGCATACCGCGGTATTTCGGCTGTATGGTCCGGATGTGTCAGGATGATCGCGTTACGTTCGGCGGCAAAGGAAAACAAGCGGTCGGCGTGATCCGGCAGGGCATAACCATGGTTGGCCGGATGGATCTTAATTCCGACGCATTTGCGATTCTTCAGCATTTGTTCAGCCTGTTCGAAGGTTGCCTCGATGCGCGGTTCAATGACCGCCCATTGGAAAAGCCAATCGATTTCCTGAGTCCTGGCATAATTATAAGCATTCTCCTCAACGACACCTTCCGGGGAAAGAACCGAGGCAAAGGTCGAGGCAAAGGATACCATGATGTTGGCTGCTAAACTCATCTGCCGGATATAGTCCAGGTCAGCGCTGTAAACCTCGCTGACCTTGGTGTCGCGCTGGCTGCCATGGTTGTAATGTGTGTGCATATCAATAGCGGATATTTGCCGGAGATCCATAGTACATTCCTCACTCTGAATCATTCTGCTTAACCCATGAAGGCGCTGGTATCGGTCGTCAGCAGAAAGATAACCATCAGGGCGGCCAAAGTCAGCAGAAAAATAATAAATGCGGTTGAGCAGCCTTTTTTTTCATCCAAGGTGAATTGGGCGCCGGCCGAGACCAGAAGTATTCCCAAGGCGATCAACCAGCCGGTCAGGCTGGTGTGCATGAACACAAAAAGCAAGATGGATGAAACCGCCAGTCCGATATAGCTGACGGCAAACAGCGTCTTGAAGATGCTGCGCGGCTTTTTCGTATCTTTTTGTTCGTCCATGGCATCCTCCTGGATATGTCCTGACTGCTCGCGTTGGCGTCGTTTCCGACTCAATCGGGCAGCGCCGGCTAGGCCGACCGGCGCCGGATCAAGGTGCTGGGCAGGACAATCTGGCGGCCCGGCTGGCCCGGATTCCGGATTCGGTCCAGCAGCAGGCGGACTCCTTCGCGGCCAAGGTCCTCTTTCGGCTGGCGCATCGTCGTCAGCGGCACGCTGAGATAATCGGCCAGTTCGATGTCGTCATAGCCGGTGACGTAAAAATCGCCGGGCACCGATAGCCGGCGGTCCTGGATCGCCCGGATCGCCCCGATGGCAATCGTGTCGCAGCCGCAGCACACGCCGCCGCCGCGCACGCCCTGCTCGAGAAGTCCGGTCATGGCTTTATATCCTTCTTCAATAAACGGGTCGCAATAGCGAATGTGATCTTCGGCCAGCCCCCGGCCGTGTTCCGCCAGCGCCAGACGGTTGCCTTCGAGACGGGTCCGGGTGCTCTGGGTCTGCGGCGGCATCGTCAGAAAATAGAGATCTGTGCAATTGTTTTCCAGCAGGCAGTTCATGATTTCATAACCGCCGCGGACATTGTCGTTGATGACGCAGTCCACAGCCGCCGCCGGGCTGGTGCGCATGAGCAGGACCAGCGGCGTTCCGAAGCGGACCAGCTCGTGGATATCTTCCTCGCCGGTATGCAGGGGCGCGCCAAGGATCAGGCCGTCGATACGCTTGTTCAGCAGCACCTCGACGGCATGTTTTTCCCGTTCGGCCTTCTGGTCCGTGTTGGCGACAATAACGCTGTAGCCTTCCTGACGGGCTGCCTCTTCAGCGGCGCGGATGATTTTGGCAAACACCAGTTGCGAGCTGTCGGAGACCACGAAGCCCAGGGTCCGGGTTTCATCGCTGCGCAGGCTGCGGGCAATCTGGTTCGGCCGGTAATTCAGGCGGCCGGCAATTTCCAGGACGCGCCGGCTGGTTTCCCCGGAGATGCCGCCCTTGCGGTTCAGGACCTTGGATACGGTCATGAGGGAAACGCCGGCAGCATCGGCGATATCTTTGAGCGTAACTTTACGGTTCAGCTGGTTCACAAGCCGCGCGGCCGGGTTCAGGCCAAAGGATCGGCTGGCGGATCGCGCCGGACCTGCGTGCCGGCCAGTTTCTCGTAATAACGGACCAGCGCCGAATGGTCGCTTTGGCCGGCGCCGTCGGCGCGCAGGGTCTGGAACATCTGCTGGACCGCGGCGGTCAGCGGCAGGGGGGAGCCGGTGAGCGCGCCGGTTTCCAGGGCGTTGTTCAGGTCCTTGATGTGCAGGTCGATCTTAAAGCCCGGCTTGAAATTGCCGTCCAGGATCATCGGGGCTTTGGCGTTCATGACTGTGCTGCCTGCCAGGCCGCCGCGAATAGCCTGGAAGACCTTTTCCGGATCGGTGCCGGCTTTTTCGGCCAGCATCAGGCCTTCGCTCAGGGCGGCTATGTTCAGGGCGACGATGATCTGGTTGGTCAGTTTGCAGGTATTGCCGCTGCCGACCGGCCCGATCAGCACAGCCGAGGCGCCAAGGATATCAAACAGCGGTTTGGCCTCGGCGAAATCGGTTTCGCTGCCGCCGGCCATGATCGCCAGCGTTCCGTCGACGGCTTTGGGCTCGCCGCCGGAAACCGGGGCGTCGAGCATACGGATCCCCCTGGCGAGCAAGGTGGCGGCGACTTCCTGCGCCGCGGCCGGCGCGATCGAGCTCATGTCGATCAGCAAGGTGCCCGGCCGGGCGTTTTCGCTAATGCCACCCGGACCCAGTGCCACTTCCCTGACCTGCGGCGAATTGGGCAGCATGGTGATTAAGGTCATGCACTCGGCGGCCACGGCGCCGATCGAAGCGCAGGCTTCGGCGCCCGCCGCGCCGACCGCCTGCACGGCAGCCTGGTTCAGGTCAAAAACCTTGAGCGAATAGCCGGCTTTGAGTAAATTGAGGGCCATGGGCCGGCCCATGATGCCCAAGCCGATAAATCCAACAGTTTGCATGTTTCATGCCTCCTTTTCAGATCCAGCGCCCGGTCTTGCGCTCGGTGCCATAGGTTTCCAGCGGCGCCCAGCCAGTTTCCGCAAACTGGGACAGCAGTTTCTGGATCACGCCGTATGTAATGAAGTCAGCCGGCTGGAGTCCGTCGGGTTCATAGGCGCGGACAAATTCCGGGATTTTCATCAGGCGGCGGATGACCGCCGGTTCGATCGGTTTGTCGATCCGGATATCCCGGGGCGGATCCGCGGCCAGGATCATATCCTGGACCCGGGTGGTGATCGAGAAGGTGACTTTGCCGCCGGCCATTTCTGTCAAATGATAGGGGCCGCGCAGTCCGGCCGGCATAATCACGGAACGATAACCCTTTTCCTGGAAAATGGCGTAAGTCCGTTTGGCCACCGCCAGGCCGGTCTGGATGATTTCTTCTTCTTCCAGCCCGGACAGCATGTCGTGGGCGACATCGCGCAGGTAATCGTCGAGACGCCCGACCTGCTGGACGACCAGGCAGAGGGCCGGCCGGATGCCGGCGGCTTCAGCCCTTTTGGCGCCACGCTCGTAAGCTTCGGCCACCGCCAGCGCCTGGGCGACCGAGACGTTCAGGGTCGCGCAAATCGGGATGCCTTCGGCGGCCAGTTCTTCCACGACCGTCACCCCGGAGCGGGTGGCCGGCAGTTTGATCGCGATGTTGTCGCCCCAGCTGTGGATCCGGCGTGCCTGCGCCAGCATGCCGGAGGCGTCGCCGGCCCGGCCGGGATTGAGCTGCCCCAGGGCCAGGCCGTGCTGGCCGCCCGACGCGGCGAAGACATCCGTAAATTGGCCGGCGGCATAGGTTGCCACCAGTTTCAGCAAGGCTTCGGCGTGCGCTTCAAAATCGAGATCCTGGGGAATTTGCGCCACCTTATCCTGCCAGAATTCCGGTTCGGAGCGGAAGGTTCGGAAGGTCAGGACCGGATTGGTCGTGACGCCGAGCGCGCCGCGCTGCCTGGCCAGCAGAATTTCATCCGGGCTGCCTGAATCATGCCACCAGCGGGTGGGCGTCGCTTGAGCGAGCCAGTCAAAATAAGTTTTACTCATAGGATTTTCTCCTTATTTCATTGTTGAATCAGCTTTTCATGATCAAGCCAGATTTTCAGTTCGAGCCGGATCGGCCGGCGGCTTAAAGCGTGAAGTTCCGCAGCGGATTCCAGCCGCTGTCGCAGAACTGGTTCAGGGTGCGGTTGGTCGACCCGAAGGTGATGAACTCTTCCGGCGTCATACCGTCCGGTTCATAAGCTTTGACAAATTCCTTCATGGTTTGCAGGCGGCTGATAATCGCCGGATCGACCGGAATGCTGATCCGTTCGGCAAAGGGTCCCTGTAGCGGCGCCAGCATTTTGGCGATCTTGGGGGCGATTGACATAATCATCTTCGCGCCGGCCACTTCCGTGATGTGATAGGCGCCGCGGCAGCCGGCCGGCATCAGGATGCTCTCATAGCCGCGCTCCTGGAAAATCCCGTAAGCCCGCTTGATCGCCGCCGTGCCGGCCCAGATGACATCCGCTTCGGTTGCCGCGGAGCGGCTGTCGTACATGACGTCGCGCAGATAGTCGTCCAGCCGACCGACCATCACCACGGCGATGCCCAGGCCCGGCTCGATGCCCCGGGCGCGGGCTTTAACTGCGCCGCGCTGAAAGGCTTCGCCGACGGCCAGAACCTGGGGAACCGTGAAGCTGACGGTCGCCGCGACATTCCAGCCTCGGGCGACACATTCTTCCAGGATGATGATGCCGGCCTGGGTGGCCGGAATTTTGATCACCACATTGGGCGCCCAGTCCGCATAGCGGCTGGCCTGTTCCATCATGAGGCCTTCCTGTCCGGGACGGTTGGGATTGAGCTGGCCGCAGACATAACCCCGGCCATAGCCCCGGGCGCGGAAGGGAGCCATTTTGTTGGCGACAAAGGTCGTAACCTGGCGGATCAGCTCTTCCGCCCGGGCATCGCCCTCCGCTGTGCCAGCCTGGCTGATGCCTTGCTGGCGCCAGAAATCCGGATCGGCATGCAAAGTCAAGTTGACCAGGAACGGATTGGTGGTGACACCCACCGCCCCGTTGCTGATCGCTTCATCCAGCTCATCGATATTGGCGCTGTCGTGCCAGTACAGGGATTGGGTCGACGATGTCATCCAACGTAAAAATTCATTAACAGCCATGTTTCCTCCTCTGCCGGCCCGCAGCCGGCTGCAAAGCAATGTTTCATACCGGCTGGAGACCGGTCAGGTCCTGTTTGCGATCATTATTTCCGGCGCAGCGCCTCGATGCGCAGGCAGGTTTCCAGGGCTCGGACATAATCCAGACCCAGCTTGGCGCATTGCCAGGCGTCCGGCCAGGGGATGCATTCCAGGCCAATATAGCCGGCGTAACCGATCTCGAGCAAAGCTGCCATGATTGATTTGAAATCAACGCTGCCGCCGCCGGGAAAGCGCCGGTTGCTGTCGGAAAAATGAACATAGCCGATGTCGCTGCTGGCATAGCGGATGGCAGCCGCCGGATCGGGATCTTCAACGATCATGGAATGCGTGTCGATATGCAGGGTCAGGTTGGGCTGGGCCAGGCGGCGCAGATAATCAACGGTTTCCGGAACCGTATTAAGATAATTGGTGATATAACGCATGATCGATTCCACGACCAGCCCGACCCCCTGTTCGCGGCCATAGGCGGCCAGTTCGAGCAGCGCCTCGCTCAGCCAGGTTTCGCAGCGTCGGCGCCGGTCCGGATCCGGAATCTGGGCGCGCATGGTGCCGACGACCAGCAGGCAGTCCAGCTGAGCGCACAGATCGATGTGTTCCCGCAGGCGGGATATGGCGGCCGATCGGATCCCGGCGTCTTCGCTGATCAAAGAAAGGCCGTTGTTCAGGTATTCCAGCCCGGTGGAAATGGCGCAGAAAGCCAGGCCCTCGCTCGCCGCGGCTTGTTTCAGCCGTTGGGCATCATACTGGCGGGGACTCTGCAGATGCAGCTCAAGGGCGTCGTAACCGGCCTTAACATCATTCCCGAAAAGGCTTATTTCCGTATTGGAGAAGTGAGCAAGATTCTCAGTGTTGAACCCTATGTCATTCGTTACTGGGAAACGGAAT
>DOFA01000128.1 GCA_003532195.1 Clostridiales bacterium | reverse complement strand
GAGCCGCACCGCATACCGGCAACGATCCTGTCCCGCTGCCAGCGCTATGAATTCCGGCGTATCCCTGTCGCCGGCATTGCCAGCCGGCTGGAGGAAATCGCCCAAACCGACGGTATCGCCGTCAGTCCGGAAGCCCTGCAGATGATCGCAGGTCTGGCCGACGGCGCCATGCGCGATGCCATCAGCCTGCTCGACCAGGCAAAAGCCAGCTTCCCCGGAACCATCAGCCGCGACGATATTCTCACTCTGGCCGGCATTGTCCAGGACGATTTCCTGCAGAAGACGGCCGCTGCTCTGCTTCAGGCCGACGCATCCTCCCTGCTTGCGCTGGTGGACCAACTGGTCATGGCCGGCCGCGACATGGCCCGCTTTCTGACCGATCTGGCCCAGTATTTCCGCAATGTCCTGGTTTGCCAGGTTTCCAGCCAGCCGCAAGCATTGGTCCGCGCCAGCGCGGAAACGCTCGCCGGCCTGATCCGGCTGGGCAAGCAAACCGACAGCAGCCGGCTGATCGAACTGATCAAGGGCTTGTCCGCATTGCTGTCCGACCTGCGCTGGGCTTCGGATGCCCGAACCACCCTTGAAATCGGCCTGATTCGCTTGATGGGCCCGGTAAATAACCAGCCGGCGGCGCAGCCCCGGCCGGCTCAAGCCGAAATTTCTGTAAAAACCGCGGCGCCGGAACCGCCGGCTGAGATAGCGGCGCCGGCGCCAGGCGCAACGCCGGCAATAAAAACGGCGCCGGCTGAGATAGCGGCGCCGAAAGCGCCGCCTGAGATAGCGGCGCCGGCAACAAGCGAAGTGTTGCTTGAGACAGTGGCGCCGGCTGAGACAGCGCCTTCGCCCGTGCTCCCCGACCCGGAACCGCCGGCAGCAACGATCGCAACAACAGCCGAACCGCCGTCGCCGGTACCGGCGGAAACAGCGGCAGCTTCCGGCGACGCCGCCGTCTCAGCGGATGATTTGTGGAAAAATATCCTCGATTCCTTGCTGGCCGAAGGGCACATGACCCTGTATCTTTTCAGCCGTTCCGCCCAGGCCCGCCTGAGCGGCGGCAATCTGCAGCTGGTTTTCCCGGCGGCCGACCAGGTCAATTACCGGGAAGCCTGCGAACCGGCCGCGCGTAAATTGCTGCGGACGACAGCCGCGCGCCTGTCCGGGCGGGATATGGATGTCGAGCCGGTTCTGGCCCAGACTGCGCCCGGGGAGGGTACAGGCGAAGCGGCAAATCCGGCTGCGCCGCAGGAAGACGATTGGATCCAAAAGATTAAAAAAACGGCAGATACCTTGGGTATCCCGGTAAAAATGGAGGAATAGGCAATGTCTAAAGGTTCCCGCGGCGGATTTCCGGGTGGTATGGGCGGCATGGGCGGCAACATGAACCAGTTGCTGCAGCAGGCACAGCGCATGCAGCAGGAGGCTGCGAAAGCCCAGGAAGAGATTGCGGCCATGACCGCGGAAGCGACCGCAGGCGGCGGCGCGGTCAAAGTCGTGATCAACGGCGAACGGCAGATTGTATCGCTGGCCATCGATCCCGGCGTTGTCAATGCCGACGATGTCGAAATGCTGCAGGATTTAGTCACAGCTGCAGTCAATGAAGCCCAGCGCAAATTTGCCGAGATGTCGGAAACACGCATGAGTCAGGTCACCGGCGGCCGCGGCATGCCGTTTGGCCTCTGATGGCCCGCTATTCGCCATCAATTTCCCGCCTGGTCTCCGAACTGGGTAAATTGCCGGGCATCGGCGGCAAGTCCGCCCAGCGGCTGGCCTTCTTTTTATTGGCACAGCCGGAAAGCCATTCGGAAGCCCTGGCCGCGGCCATCCTCGAAGCCCGCCGGACCATCCGGATCTGTTCGGCCTGCTGCAACCTGACGGATCAGGATCCCTGCGAGATCTGCTCCTCGCCGTCCCGCGACCGCAGCCAGATCTGCGTTGTCGAAAACCCGCGGGATGTCGCGGCAATGGAGCGGATCCATGAATACCGCGGCTTATATCATGTTTTGCACGGCGCCATTTCGCCGATGCAGAATATTGGTCCGGACCAGATCCATCTGAAGGAACTCCTGACCCGGCTGCGCACCCAGACCGAAGTCAGCGAAGTGATCCTGGCGACCAATCCGACGGTCGAAGGTGAAGCAACCGCCCTGTACATCGCCCGCCTGCTCAAGCCGGCCGGCATCCGCACCACCCGGATCGCCCACGGTCTGCCGATGGGCGGCGACCTGGAGTACGCCGATCAAAGCACCCTGCTGCGNNCCGATGGGCGGCGACCTGGAATATGCCGATGAGGTCACTTTAGCCAAGGCCATGGAGGGCCGTCGCGAAATCTGACCCCGACCCGACGCCGTTCACTCGCCGATCGCCCGCCGATCAGGTTCCGAAACGGCCCCGCCGATGCAACCGGTCGGCATGACATCCTGCTGAGGGAAAAGAAATGACGAAATTTCGGCTTTTACTTCTTCTTGCCGTTCTGCTGCTGCTTTCATCATTAGCGACCGGCTGCCAGACTGGCCGGCGCAACCTGGCCGCCGATCAGTCGGTCGTCTGCAACCTGGGCGTCGAGCCGCCCCGGCTGAACTCTGCCGCAACCGCCGAAACCGTTGCCTGGGATATCATTCGCCACACCCTGGAAGGTTTGGTCAGCCGCGACAACAATGACCGGATCGTCGCCGGCATGGCCGAAAGCTGGGATATCAGCGACGACGGCCTGGTTTACACCTTTTACCTGCGGGATGCCCAATGGAGCAACGGCACCGCTGTGGCCGCCGCGGATTTTGTTTTCGCCCTGAAAACGGTTCTTAACCCGGATGCGCCTTCGCCGTATGCCCATTATGCTGATCCGGTCAGGAACGCCAGGGAGTTTAGATCCGGCACAGCGGCAGCCGGCGACCTGGGCATCGAAGCTATTGATGAAAAAACCCTGAAAATAACCCTCGAGCAGGCGACCGGCTATTTTCTCGACAT
>DOFA01000144.1 GCA_003532195.1 Clostridiales bacterium | reverse complement strand
CTCTTGACGTCGGCATAGCCGAACAGCACGCCATGACGATGGCGGCCGGAATGGCGGCGGGCGGCCTGATTCCGGTCGTCGCCCTGTATTCGACCTTTTTTCAGCGCGCCTACGACCAGCTGCTGCACGACATTTGCCTGCAAAGACTGCCAGTTGTCCTGGCGGTCGACCGGGCCGGCATTGTCGGCGAAGATGGCGAAACCCATCAAGGTATCTATGATCTGGGATTGCTGCTGCCGCTGCCGGGCCTGGAGATTTACTGCCCGCCGGATTATGCCGGCTTGCGCGGGATTCTCGATTACGCCGTCAGCGCCAAAAGGCCGGTTGTCATCCGATATCCCCGCAGCCGCGAATGGCCGCAGGCTCTGCCGCAATCGGCGGCGAAAAGCTGGCAAAGCATTCGTTGTTTACGCCCGGGCTGCTCGGTCACGATCGCAGCTCTAGGTGTTATGGCCGGACCGGCCTTGCAGGCGGCAGACCTGCTGTCCGCCCGCGGCGTTGAAGCCGATGTGCTGCTGATCACCTGCGCCAAGCCTCTGGACCTGGAAACCTTGATTGCCTCAGTCCGGCGGACCGGCCATCTGTTATTTGTTGAAGAAAGCCTGATATCGGGCGGCCTGGGTCAAAGAACCCTGCCTGCCTTGTTGCAGGCCCTGCCGGAAACCCATTTCTGCCTGCACGGCGTTTACGAACAGCCGATCTGCCAGGGCAGCCGCGAACAGCTGCTTGCCGTCTGGCGCCTGAATCCGGAAGCAATAGCCGAACAAGCCTGGCTATTGCTTCATCCGCAGAGTTCCATCAATAATTCCGCTGATAATCGATCAGATTTATGATAGATCCAGATGCAGACCGCCGGTTCATCAGGTATAATCGAAGGTAAATGCTTATTGAATCATCGCTGTGGAGAACGGACAGGAGGAGCCATGCGCATAGGGATCTATTCCAATCCAATCAAAGATCCGTCGTATACGGTATCTCGCCGGGTTGCCAGCCTGATCCGCTCGATGGGCGGGCAGGCTGTCGTTGATCCTGCCGTACAGGAAATGACACCGGCCAATTTGCCGGAAGCCTGTTCCGCCAGTTACTCCACCTGCGACCTGCTCATGTGCCTGGGCGGCGACGGCACTTTTTTATCGGCGGTCCATGCCGACGGCTGTGCCCTGATTCCATTTATCGGCGTCAATCTCGGCAGCGTCGGCTTCCTGCTGGAAATACTCCCGGAATCACTCGAACCGGCGATCCGGCAGCTGATCAGCAGCAAATATCATCTGGAAAAACGCATGATGCTCGATGTCGCCTGCTTTGACGCCAACCAGCAGCTGCTCGAGGAGGGATTTGCGCTGAATGACGCTGTGATCTCGCGCGGCGGCAAATCCAGAATTGTGACTTTGGAACTGACTGTCAACCAGGAGATTGTCGACAAAATCCCCGGCGATGGCCTGATTGTTTCCACACCGACCGGATCCACAGCCTATTCGCTGTCTTCCGGCGGCCCGATCATCCACCCCGAATTGTCCCTGATGCTGATCACCCCGATATGCCCCCACACTTTACATAACCGCAGCTATATTGCCGCCGACACCAGCCAGGTCGTCGTCAGGATTTGTGATTATCCTTACCAGGCTCTCCTGGCGATCGACGGCCGCCAGGAAATTTATCTGAGCGATGGCAGTTCCGTTGTTATCCGCCAATCTGCGCAATCATTGACGCTGATCCGTCTGGGAAATGATAATTTTTACGCCACGTTGCCGGAAAAAATCCAGGCCAGGGGGAAAACCAAATGAAAACGTCGAAAAGTGAAAGGCAATCCCGTCTGTTGCAGCTGATTCGCGAGCGCGACATCGGCATTCAGGAGGAATTGGTGGCCGGTTTGAACAGCGCCGGCCTGGAAGTCACCCAGGCGACCATATCCCGCGACATTAAAGAATTGGGCATTCTCAAGGTGACCGCTGGCAACGGCCAGCAGAAGTATGTGCCGATGGAGCGCAGCGGCGAAGTAGCATCCGGCCGGCTGATGAAAGTCTTCGCGGAAGCCGTCGTACATGTCAACCAGGCGATGAACCTGGTCATTATCAAAAGCCTGCCGGGGATGGCCCAGGCCTGCGCTTCGGCCCTGGATTCCATGCGGCTGCCGGAAGTGGCAGGCAGCATAGCAGGCGACGATACGGTATTTGTGGCAACAAGGAATATCGGCGACGCGGAAGCCCTCAGCCGCAACCTGAATCAAATTGTCCTGCAAAGCAGCGGCCGCCGGCAGCGTCAGCGGGAATAGCAAATGCTGAGCCGGATTGAAATCCAGGATTTCGCACTGATTCAAAAGGCGGTCTTTTCGCCCGGCCCCGGCCTTTTGATTCTGACCGGCGAGACCGGCGCCGGAAAGTCGATTCTGATCGATGCGATCAGCGTTCTGGGCGGAGGCCGGATCAACCGTGACGTCATCCGGCATGGCCAGGACAAAGCCAGCGTGACGGCAGTCTTTCAGCAAGCCGATCGCTATCTGCCGCCGGAACTGCTGAGCCAGCTGGGTTTCACCGATGCGCAGAGCGGGGAAGACGAAGACCTGATCCTGTCCCGGGAGATCCTGTCCAGCGGTAAAAGCATCTGCCGGGTCAATGGCAGGCTGGTCAGCCTTTCCGTTCTCAAGGATCTGTCATCGTGCCTGATCGATATCCATGGCCAGCACGATCAGCAGGCGATATTTCAGACGGGCACCCATCTGCAGCTGCTTGACCGCTATGGCGCCCAGTCTGTCGAAAAACCGCTGCAGCACTATTGGGCCGCCTTGCGCGAGTATCAGCAGTGCCTGCAGCAAATGGGCGAACTGGGGCAGGATCCGGGCGAACGGGCACGCCAGATGGATATGCTGAATTACCAGGTTCAGGAAATCGACAGCGCCCGCGTCCGTATCGGCGAAGATGAGCAATTGGCGCTGCGCCGGCGTGTGGTTGCCAACGCGGGGAAAATCCGGGCAGCGCTCGAAGAATCATATGAATTGCTCGATGGCGATTCAGAGGAGACCATACTGGCCGGATTAAGCCAGGTGCTTAACCGGATCGACGGCGCAGCCCGCAGCTTGCCGGAATTGTCCGAACCGCGGGATCTGCTGCAGGAAACGCTCTATACGCTGCAAAATATCTCCGGCGACCTGCGCAAAGCCCAGGAAAGCGTCGATTGTGATCCGGGCGAGCTGGAGCGGATCGACGAACGCCAGGATCAACTGTTCAAGCTGAAAAAAAAGTATGGCGGCAGTCTGCGCGATGTGCTGGATTTTGGCCAAAAAGCGAAAGCGCGCCTGGAGCAGCTGGTTGACGGGGAAGCGCGCTATGCGCAGCTTCAGGCCGAACAGAAAGCAATACGCCAGTCGCTGCTCGACCTTGGCCAGCTCCTGACCGCAGCCCGCCGGACAGCCGCCGCCAAGCTGGAACAGCAGATCACCCGCGAACTGGCCGGCCTGGGTATGAAAAGCGTGCGTTTCGCCGTAGATTTTCAGGCAACCGATTCCTCAAGCCAGCATTTCCCGTCGTCCGGCCTGGACCAGGTGGAGTTCCTGATCTCAGCCAATCCCGGCGAACCGCTGAAACCTCTGGTCCGGATCGCATCCGGCGGTGAGGCGTCGCGAATCATGCTGGCTGTCAAATCGATTCTGGCGCAGGCCGACAAGATCCCGGTCCTGATCTTCGACGAGATCGATACCGGCGTCAGCGGCCGAACCGCCGGCCGGGTAGCCGAAAAGCTCGTGCAGTTGTCCCGGGGTCGCCAGATTTTCTGCATCACCCATCTGGCCCAGATTGCCGCCATGGCTGACGCTCATTATCTGATTGAAAAATCGGCCGAAGGCGATCAGACCAGAACCCGGTTGCGGGAACTCGGTGCTTCGGATCGGGAACTCGAACTGGCCAGATTGCTCTCCGGCGGGGTCGGGGATGAAACTGCCCGCTGCCTGGCAGAGCAGCTTTTGCAGCAAGCCGTGCAAATCAAGGATTCGCCCGCTCCCGCAGCAGCAGATGACGCAGCAGCCGCCGAAAGTCTTCCGGAACCGGCGCCGTGACCCTTTGTTCGCGTCCGGTAACAGGGTGATGAAAACAGAGGCGGTAAGCATGCAAGGACTGCCGGCTGATCAGAAAATCAATTTCTGCCGCCGCCTGGCTGCAGGACGCCTGAATTGCCGGATAACCGCCGCCCTTCAGGGCAGCCAGTCCGTACAGGCTGTCGCCGACCAGAGGACAGGAGCAGGCCAGCGTGTGAACCCGGATCTGGTGTGTCCGGCCGGTCAGCAGAGTAAATCGGATCATAGATACGCCTGATTGATGAAAGTAACGCAGTTCATGCCAGACCGTCCGGGCATCAGCACCCGGCGATCCGGCTTCCCGCAGTATGATGCTGTCGGGTGCCCGGCGGATTGGGATCTGGATCAAGCCGTCCGGAGCTGGAAATCTGCCATGGACCAGGGCCAGGTATTGTTTCTCCATCGGATGGCAGGAAAGGACATAATGCGCGTGGCCGTTGCGGGCGATTAGCACCACCCCGGATGTATCGCGGTCCAGCCGGGTGACCGGATGCAGCGGATAGTCTGCCAGCAGACTGGTCAAGGATCCCGTGTCATGCAGGTAGGAAGGATGTGTCACCATGCCGGCCGGCTTGTCGGCGACCAGCAGCCAGTCGTCCTGATAGAGGATTCGGACGCCCGGAACATCGCGCAGGACTGGCGGGCAGTCCGGAGACGGATTGTAAGCCGCAACCAGCCTGTCGCCGGCCCGAACCGGGTCGATCATCCGGAAGGGCATGCCATTGCAGGTCAATTGCCCGTACAGGCGGATCTTTTTACTCAACAGACGGGACATTCCGGTTCGCCGGATCAGCACGTCTACCGCGCGCGACCCATGGTCGGCCGCGGTAGCCGTATAAGTCAGTTCCATGCAGCTTCACCCTGATTTGAAAAATATAGCCAAATTATACCATTTTTACTCGCTTGACTTGCAAGAAATTTGTGTATGATTTTGTCAGATTATGATTGCTGAATTTAACGAATAATGATATTGTATACAGTTGGGAGGTGAGCGAATTCATGGGAAACACAAAAAACATGACTCATGACGAAAAGCTCGCGAAACTTGGCCAGATCATCGGGCGCCACAAAAAAGATGGCAGGAAGGCATTGATGCAGGTTTTGCAGGAATCTCAGGATGTCTATGGCTATCTGCCGCTTGAGGTTCAACGTGAAGTTGCGCAAGGCCTGGGCATTTCTGTGGCCGAAGTTTATGGTGTTGTTTCGTTCTATTCATTCTTTTCGCTTGTTCCAAAAGGTGAGTATGAAATCAGCGTCTGTCTGGGCACCGCTTGTTATGTCAAAGGATCCCAGGCCATTCTCGACAAGGTTGAGGAAGTCCTCGGCATCAAAGACGGTGAATGCACTGAAGACCAGAAATTTTCGATTCGAGCCTGCCGCTGTATTGGCGCCTGTGGCCTGGCGCCGGTCATGATGATCAACGACGACGTATACGGCCGTCTGACGCCTGACCAAATTCCGGCGATTCTGGCGAAGTACAAGGAGGCGTAAGTCATGGACCTTTATCGGGCACATGTCCTGGTTTGCTGCGGAACAGATTGTTCCGCATCCGATTCGCCTGCGATCATTGATAAGATGGAGCAGGAGCTGGCGGCCAAAGGGCTTTCCAGTGAAGTCAAAGTTTTAAAAACCGGTTGTTTCGGTTTGTGCGCGGATGGGCCAATCGTGGTCGTCTATCCGGAAGGCATCATGTATTACCGGGTCAAACCGGAAGATGCCGCTGATATTGTCGAGGAGCATCTGCTGAACGGACGTCCTGTCCAGAGGCTGATGACGGTTCAGACTTCAATACCGCTGGACCAGGCCCGCAATGTTCAGGAATCGATCTTCTTCAAAAAGCAGCTGCGGGTGGCGCTGCGCAATTGCGGCAACATCAACCCGGAATCAATCGATGAATACATCGCTGAAGACGGCTACCAGGCTCTGGGGAAAATTCTGACTCAGAAAATGCCGCCGGCGGACATCATCAGCGAGGTTAAGAAGTCCGGGCTTCGCGGTCGCGGCGGCGGAGGTTTCCCGACCGGATTGAAATGGGAATTTGCCGCCAAACAGCAGAATGAACAGAAATATGTCTGCTGCAACGCCGATGAGGGCGATCCAGGAGCATTCATGGACCGCGCGGTGCTGGAAGGCGATCCGCACAGCATTGTCGAAGCCATGACCATTGCCGGTTATGCGATCGGCGCCAGCCAGGGCTTCGCTTATGTCCGCGCCGAATACCCGATCGCCGTCAAACGCCTGCAGCTGGCTATTGACCAGGCTCGCGCCTACGGCTTGCTGGGACAGAATATTTTTGACAGCGGTTTTGATTTCGACATCGAAATCCGTCTGGGTGCCGGCGCGTTCGTCTGCGGCGAGGAAACCGCCCTGATGCGCTCGATCGAAGGCAAACGCGGCAATCCGACGCCCCGGCCGCCGTTCCCGGCCGTCAAAGGCCTTTTCGGCAAACCGACGATCCTGAACAATGTGGAAACCTTTGCCAATATACCGGTGATTTTCCAGAAGGGCGCCGATTGGTTCGCCAAGCTGGGCACTGAAAAAAGCAAGGGCACAAAAGTTTTCGCCCTCGGCGGCAAAGTCAACAACGTCGGCCTGGTGGAAATCCCCATGGGGACGACCGTCCGGGAAATCGTCTATGATATCGGCGGCGGCATCCCTAACGGCAAAGCTTATAAGGCCGTTCAAACCGGAGGACCGTCTGGCGGCTGCCTGCCGGCTTCGCTGCTGGATGTGCCGATCGATTACGACAACCTGATCGCGGCCGGGTCGATGATGGGTTCCGGCGGCATGATCGTCATGNNTCATGGATGAAACGACCTGCATGGTCGATATTGCCAAATTCTTCTTGAAGTTCACGGTTGAAGAGTCCTGCGGCAAATGCGCGCCCTGCCGGATCGGCACCCGACGCATGCTGGAGATCCTGGAAAAAATCACCAGCGGCAATGGAACGCCGGAAGACATTGAGAGACTGGAGCGGCTTGCCGTCGCCATCAAGGAAGGCTCCCTGTGCGCCCTGGGCCAGACCGCGCCCAATCCGGTGCTGTCAACGCTCAAGCATTTCCGTAAAGAGTACGACGAGCATGTCATTGACCACAAGTGCAGCTGCGGCGTTTGCAAGAGCCTGCTGACCTACACGATCCTGCCGGATCTGTGCCGGAAATGCGGCATCTGCGCCAAGCGCTGCCCGGTCGGCTGCATCAGCGGCACGCTGGGTAAAGAGGCGTACGTGATCGATACAAGCAAGTGCATCAAGTGCGGCGCCTGCGAGCAAGCTTGCAAATTCAAGGCTGTTGTCAAGCGGTAATTCCCGCAGAAGGAGCGTGAAATCCAGTGAATATGGTGAATCTAACAATCGATGGCGTCAAAGCCAGTGTGCCTGCCAACTATACCGTCCTTGAAGCAGCCCGCGCCGCCGGAATCAAAATACCGACGCTTTGTTACCTGAAAGGTGTCAACGAGGTCGGCGCCTGCCGGATATGCCTGGTGGAGGTTGTCGGCGGCCGCTCGCTGGCTGCCGCCTGCGTCAGTCCGGTCAGCGAAGGCATGGTCGTCAAAACGAATTCGCCGCGGGTGCGCGCCACCCGCAAATCGACCCTGGAATTGATTTTATCCGATCACAACCGGGACTGCCTGGCCTGCATCCGCAACAAGAACTGCGAACTGCAAGAGCTCTGCGAGCTTTATGAAGTGCGCGAGTACAACTACGAAGGCATTAAAAGCCCGACCAAAATTGATGATAAATCCTGGTCGATCGTTCGCGATTCCAGCAAATGCATCCTCTGCGGCCGCTGTGTTTCGGCTTGCCAGAAGCAGGATATTGGCGTTTTGTCTTTTCTGAACCGCGGTTTCAATACCAAAATCGGCCCGGCCTTTGACATCAGCATGGCTGATGCGCCCTGTGTCAACTGTGGCCAGTGCATCATTGCCTGTCCGGTCGGCGCTTTGCACGAGCGGGAAGATGCCAGTCGCGTCTGGGCTGCCATCAACGATCCCAAGAAGCATGTCGTCGTTCAGGTGGCTCCGGCTGTCCGCGCCGCCCTGGGCGAGGAGTTNNGCCGACCTGACGATCATGGAAGAGGGAACCGAGCTGCTAAGCCGGATCAAGAACGGCGGCAAGCTGCCGATGATCACGTCCTGTTCGCCCGGCTGGATTCGCTTCGCCGAGTTTTATTATCCGGACTTCCTGGATAACCTCTCGACATGCAAGTCGCCGCACATGATGGAAGGCGCCATCATCAAGACTTATTATGCCCAGCACAAGAACATCGACCCCAAGGATATATTTGTTGTGTCGGTCATGCCCTGCACTGCGAAAAAAACCGAGTCGACCCGGGACGAAATGTATAATCCGGCGACCGGCTGCCGTGATGTCGACGCGGTTCTGACCACCCGTGAAATCGCCCGCATGATCAAGCAGGCTGGCATCGATTTTACAAAACTTCCGGACGAAGGTCCGGATCAGGATCTGATGGGCGAGTATACCGGCGCTGCGGTTATTTTTGGCGCGACCGGCGGCGTTATGGAAGCCGCGCTGCGGACTGTCGCCGATATTCTTGAGGGTAAAGACCTGCCGTCATTTGAATATCAGGCGGTGCGCGGTGTGGATGCCGGCGTCAAAGAAGCCGAACTCGAGATCGGCGGCCTGAAAATCCGGATCGCTGTCGCCCACAGCACAGCCGCTGCCCGAAAGCTGCTCGACGCCATTCGCGCCGGCACAGCCCCGGAGTACCACTTCATTGAGATCATGGGCTGCTCGGGCGGCTGCGTCTGCGGCGGCGGACAACCGCAAGTCCATGCCCAGGACCTGATGGATATCGATCTGCGTTCGCTGCGCGCCAAGGCGCTCTATGAAGAGGATAACCTGATGGATGTCCGCAAGTCGCACAAGAACGAAGACGTCGAAACCCTTTATAAGGATTTCCTCGGCGAACCGAACGGACACCTCTCGCACGAACTGCTGCATACGAAATATCAGCGGCGCGAGATCTATCCGGATGGCATTTTGGAGAAATAAACAAATATTTGCCCTGTTTTTGCCCTAAATGGCTCTTTCTGCCCGGGAAGAGCCATTTGCTTTATTGACATAAGGCCCGGATATTCTATAAAATAATATCTATGCTTATTATTCCTTGAATACAGGACCAAAGAAATGAATCTTGACAAATAAATATTGGAGGTGATTGCCATAGAGTGGCTATATTTCATAGTCGGGTTAATTCTGGGCCTGGGCGCCGCGACCGGCGCAACCATTTATTTCTATCAGCGGGGTTTCAGTAAAAAAGCTCAAGTGATTCGCGCCAACATGGAACTGGCGGAAAACGAAGCTGGAAAAATGATCGGCGAAGCCCAGAAGACCGGCGAAAACAGAAAAAGAGAACTTTTGTTGCAAGCTAAGGAAGAAATACACAAAACCCGGATGGAATTCGAAAAGGAAGTCCGGGAGAAGAAAACTGAATTGCAGCGTGAGCGCAACCGCTTGGATCAGAAAGAAGAATCACTGGATCACAAGCTGGAAGTGCTGGATCAGAAGGAAGAAGCCCTGGACCTCCGCGTTACCGGAGTTCAGGAGCTCGAAGAGAAAGCAAGAGAACTGGAACGGCAAAAAGTCGTCGAATTGGAACGGATCTCCAGTCTGACCGTCGAAGATGCCAAGAATTTGGTCTTGGACGAAGCCAGGCAGGAGTACAAGCATGACATGGCGGTTATGCTGCGGCAGATGGAAGAAGCTGCCAAAGAAACGGCTGACCGTAAAGCTAAGGAAATCATTGTCGGTTCGATTCAGCGGTATGCTGCCGATTATGTATCTGAATCAACCGTTTCCGTAGTGACATTGCCCAACGACGAAATGAAAGGCCGGATCATCGGCCGTGAAGGACGCAATATCCGCACGATCGAAACCTTGACCGGCGTTGACCTGATTATCGATGACACGCCGGAAGCCGTTATCCTGTCCAGCTTTGACCCGATCCGTCGGGAAATTGCCAGGATAACGATTGAAAAACTGATCATCGACGGCCGGATCCACCCGGCACGTATTGAAGAAATGGTGGAAAAAGCCCGCAAAGAGGTCGATGCGACCATTAAGCAGGAAGGCGACCGCGCCGTGTTTGAAACCGGCATGATCGGCCTGCATCCGGAAATCGTCAAACTACTCGGAAAACTGCGCTATCGTACCAGTTACGGCCAGAATGTCCTGCAGCATTCGATCGAAGTCTGCTGGCTGGCCGGCATGATGGCTTCGGAACTTGGCCTGGATGTCATGATGGCCAAAAGAGCCGGATTGCTGCATGATCTGGGCAAAGCGGCAGATTTCGAGATGGAAGGCTCACACATTACTTTAGGCGCCGATATTGCCAGAAAGTATAAAGAAGGGCCGGAAGTGATCAACGCAATTATGGCGCATCACGGCGATGTGGAGCCGGAATACCTGACCTCCGTCCTGGTCGCGGCTGGCGACGCCATATCGGCCGCCCGTCCGGGAGCCCGGCGCGAAAACCTGGAAACCTATATCAAGAGGATCCAGAAGCTGGAAGAAATCGCCAATTCCTTTGTTGGCGTCGAAAAATCCTACGCCATTCAGGCTGGACGCGAAATTCGCGTCATGGTCCAGCCCGATAGCGTCAAGGATGACGAAATGATTCTCAAAGCCCGTGAAATCTGTAAAAAAATTGAAGAAGAACTGGAATACCCCGGTCAGATCAAAGTCCATATCATTCGGGAAACCCGTGTCACGGAATTTGCCAAATAGGTCGCGATCAGGATTCACCTGACGTGATCAGGGCACATGAAATAAGCATGGGGGGCGCTTTTGCAGAAGAGCGCCCCTTTTTATTGTGCTTCGCCGCGGTTGTGCCGCTGCCGTGTTTAAGCCGGCTTAATGCCGCTATCTGCGGCAGGATACCCAATAGTGCCAGCAGTATGATAGAATAGGGGAGATAAGAAAAAAGAATCCAGGAGGGAAATCCTTGCATATCCTTTTTATCGGTGATCTGGTCGGGTCCGACGGCCGAAAAATATTGAAAGCCCGATTACCGGAAATGAAAAAAAACTGGCAGATCGACGTTTGTATCGCCAATGCTGAGAATGCCGCCGCCGGCCTCGGCCTGACAGCCTCGCTGGCCAGAGAGATCAAGGCTTGCGGTGTTGACTTGCTGACCATGGGCAACCACACCTGGTCCAAGTATGAGCTGCTGCAGTCCGCTTCCGATATCAGCTACCTCGTCCGGCCGGCCAATGTACCGGTTTCCTGGCCCGGCCAAGGGTATGCGGTTATCAACCACCCGGCTGGCCGCCTGCTGGTGATCAACTTGCTGGGCAGGGTATTTATGGATCAGGCTGACGATCCTTTCGCCACGGTTGATCAGCTGCTGAACCGACTGAAAAAGGAACAGGCTGTCAAGTTGGTGGTTGTTGATTTTCATGCCGAAGCCACTTCCGAAAAGAATGCCATGGCCTGGTTTCTGGACGGCCGAGTCACCCTGCTCGCCGGGACTCATACGCACATTCAGACTGCCGACGAGAGAATCCTTGAGCGCGGCACAGCGTTCATCACGGATGTCGGCATGACAGGGCCGGTCGACGGGGTGATCGGCATGGAAAAGCAATCCTCGCTGCGCAGGTTCGTCGATCGGCTGCCTGCGCCCTATGAGGTCGCCAGAGGGCGGTCAGCTCTATGCGCGGTCTACGTCGAAGCTGACCCGGCCACCGGGCAGGCGGTCCGGATTGAAAGGATCAGGATCGACGAATGATCAGGCCGGGGAAAGTCAAATGGATTTATAAACTGATCTTGCCGGTGCTTGGACTGCTTCTGCAGCTGATGCTGACCGCCGCTTGTGCGGGACAGACTGCTGAACCAGCCGGCACGACCGGCTCTGCTGTTACAACGGCTGCCGCGACCTCTGCTGCCGCCGCGGAAACAACCGCCGGCCCGAACCTGGCTGCGCGTCCGGCAGCCGCCAGCGGAGTCCTTCGGTTGTGGTGGAGCGCGCGTCAGAATCTTAATCCATTGCTCGAGGTCAGCCAGTCCGGACTGGCGATCAATTCGCTGATCTATGATGGTTTATTTGAAATCGACGCCGGCGGTCAGGCTCAGCTGAAACTGGCTGAGAGGATGACTGTCTCTGCGGACGGGCTTAAGGTTCAGATCCGGCTTTGCGGCGGACTGGCCTTTCACGACGGACAGCCAGTTCAGGCTGCAGACGCTGCTGCCTGCCTGGAGTTTATATTAGCTTCAGCCGGTTCGTCCGCATATACGGGTGAACTGGCCGCCATTGCGGCGGCGGAGACACCCGATTCCCTGACGCTTGAGCTAACGCTCAGCCACCCGGATCCCTGGCTTGCCTGGGCGCTGACCTTCCCGGTTATTCCGGCCAGCCGGCTCGATGCCGGACCGTTTGATCTGGTTGCGGGAACCGGAGATTTTCAAATGCAGTCTTATGATGCCGCCGAAGGACTGTCTTTGGTCAAAGTCCGGCCATGCGGCGAACTGTCTGAGCTTTTGACCATCCGGGTCCGGGAATATGACAGCCTGTCCGCGGCCATGCAGGGGTTTGCCGATGACGAAATCGACTTGATCGGCTTGTCGGCTGATGATTATTACCGTTNNCCGTTATGAGCTGCGCGGCAACCTGCGCTTTGAACCTTATCTTAGCCGGCAGCTGCTGATCCTGGCCTTCAACACGAAGATACGGCA
The DNA here is from genome assembly GCA_003532195.1 of Clostridiales bacterium. Classification (GTDB taxonomy): domain Bacteria; phylum Bacillota; class Clostridia; order Saccharofermentanales; family UBA5734; genus UBA8949. Next base: position 12,534 of record DOFA01000144.1, on the reverse strand, counting down.
GCCGTTGGCGGACAGCGGCCGGCTGCTTTTTCTCAAGCAGCTATTAAATTCGGACAGCCTGCAGGCTGCCGGCGCCGGTATCTGGGGCGAATGTACCCCGGTGAATTTGCCCCTGTCTTCCTATCTCTTGGACGGTCAGTCCGCCGGCGTCCAGTCTGTTTTAGACAGCCTGGGACAGCCGGACTGGGATGAATCAAGCCGCGAACTGGTGTTTCTGATGCCGGAAAACGATTTTTTTCGGTTAAGCATAGCCGAATTACTGGGCAATTGCCTGACCGAAGCTGGTGTACCCTGGCGGATGGAAATCCTGGCTGATCCAGAATATCAGCTGGCGATCGGTCAGGGCGAATACGACCTGACTATCCTGGAGGCCGTCCTGCCCAATGATCCGGACCCAACCTGGCTTTACCGCGCGGACCGCCCAATGGCGTACAACGCTTTATCTGTTCTGGACGGCAGCGGCCTGGCTGACTATGAATTATGGCGCGAACGCTTGATTCAGGCCTCGAATCCGAACCGTGCAGATCCGGCCGTCGGAGGGTATCCAAGCCTGCTTCGTGAAACGGCGGCCCGTTCGCCCTGGAATGTCCTGATGATCCGCTCGGCGGCTATTTTATACGGCAGCCGGGTGATTGGACAATGCCGGCCGGATTGTTATAATCCCTATCAGGGAATTGAGGAGTTGTGGATATGGTCTGGGCAATCATCATAATCTTGCTGGCTGCGGCTGATCAACTGCTGAAAACACAGATTCGGGTCAATACCGGCGCCGATACCCGCATAACGGTCATTGATAATTTCTTCTACATTGTCAATCGGCGCAACCGCGGGGCCGCCTGGAGTTTTCTCGCCGGCAAGGACTGGGGCCTTTATGTTTTGGCTGCGATATCGGCGGTGATCACTATTGTCGTCCTGATCATTCTCTACCGCAGCCGGAACAAACGGCTGCAAGCCTGTCTGACTTTTATCTGTGCCGGCAGCATCGGCAATCTGATTGATCGGGTCTTCTATGGCGGAGTTACAGATTACCTGGACTTCCATTTCGGCAGCTATGTTTTTCCAACTTTCAACCTGGCCGACATGATGATTGTCTGCGGTACCATCGCGCTATGCCTGCTGATCCTGTTTGACCGCTCGCTTCTAACATCTGCCGCTGCTGAACCTGGCGCCGGATCTGGAACTGAACCCGAAGCCGTGCCCGGAGATGAACCCAGATCCGTGCCTGACGCTGAACAGAAAGAGGAACCTCATGCTGCTGACCATTCTGATTAACGAGGATCTGCAGCGCCTCGACCGCTATCTGGCGAGAGAACTGCCGCAATACTCCCGATCCTATCTGCAAAAGCTGATCGGCGAGGGCTGCGTGACTCTGAACGGCAAACCGCTGAAACCGGCCTGGAAAACCATTGCCGGCCAGTCGGTGGACCTTTGGATTCCGAACCCGGAACCTTCGGAGCTGCAGGCAGAGAAAATCCCGCTGGACATTGTCTTTGAAGATGAATGGCTTCTGGTCGTTAACAAACCACAGGGCATGGTGGTGCATCCGGCTGCCGGCCATCGCTCCGGCACGCTCGTCAACGCGCTGCTCGATTATTGTTCCGGCCGGCTTTCCGATTTGAACGGGGTGATCCGGCCGGGCATTGTGCACCGGATTGATAAGGATACGTCAGGATTGATTCTGATTGTCAAAGACAACCAGGTCCATGCCGCGGTCGCCGATAAAATTCGCCGCCACGAAATTCGCCGGATTTATCAGGCGGTTGTCTGCGGCCAGGTTCCGGGCGAATCCGGCACCATTGACGCGCCGATCGGCCGCGATCCGCGCAACCGCCAGCGGATGGCGGTAGTTGGCTCAGGTAAACCATCGGTCACGCATTTCCGGGTTCTGTGCCGCTTTAGCCACGCGACCCTGATTGAAGCCAGACTGGAGTCAGGCCGCACGCACCAGATCCGGGTGCATCTGCAATATATCGGCCACCCGGTTGCCGGCGACCCGGTCTATGCCGCCTGCCGGCCGTCTTTCCAGCTGGCTGGCCAGGCCTTGCATGCCAGCGCCCTCGATTTTACCCATCCGGTCACTGGCCAGGAAATACACCTGGAATGCCCGCTGCCGGATTATTTCCAAAAACTTCTCGGGCGTCTGACATGAGCGGCGGCAAGAGGAAAAACTCCGTGCGGTTTCCTGCCCGCCCAAGCGCTGCCCTCAAAGAGCGGTTCAGCCGCCTGGTCAAGGGGCGCCGCTTCCAGCAAAACGCCATGATGTTCGTCATCATGTTGCTTTTTGGCATTATCATCATGAATCATGTTGTCTCGGTCCGGGCTGAGCAGAAGAAAAGCAGCCTGCCGCAACGCTACAAGCAACGGCAGGAGGATCTGGCCAAATACGAAGAACGATATCTCACCCTGCTGGCAGAAAACGAAATGCTGAACCAAAAAAAGGCCGATGTCATCGCGGATTATCTGGCCAGCCAGGGATTGGAAAACCTGTTGGCGGAACTGGAAAAAATCCGGATCATGGCTGGATTCACCGAGGTTCAAGGCCCGGGAATCATCCTGACTCTGGACGATAAACCTAAATTCAACAATCAGCTCGACTCCAGCGAGTCCATCGTCCATGATGGCGATATCCGGCATGCGGTCGATCTGCTCAAGGAAGCAGGCGCCGCGGCCTTTTCCATCAACGGGCTGCGTTATACCAACATCACAAGCATATACTGCATCGGGCCGACCATCCGCTGCAACAGCGAGCGCCTGACGCCGCCTTATGTCATTACGGCGCTCGGTGCCCCCGCGGCATTAGCCAAAGCGATTCAAGATGATCAGATTTTCAATATCCGCCAGTCGCCCGGCATCGATCTGGTGGTTAAGGTCCAGCAGGAGGACCAGGTTTTCATACCGGCTTTCGCGGAAGCAGACGACATCGGGCAATTTATTGATTTACTGGAGGGTGTCAAATAAGATGAAACCGAAGACAGTCCGTTCCATTGCGTTCACCGCGGTCTGTGCCGTCCTGGGCATACTGATCGCTTTGCAGATGAAAAATGTCAACATCGACCGGATTTCCGAAAATAATCTGGCTGATTTGCAAGACAAGCTGATTGAATACGCCAACAAGAATGATGAGCTGTCCAACCGCAACTCTGAGTTGTATGATTATATCAGCATTTTGGAAAACGGCATGGCTTCCGGCAATGTCCAGATCGATTCCATCATCAAGGAAAAAGAGCGGGCGGCTATCTTCGCCGGGCTGCGCGAAGTCCGCAACTATGGGATCCTGATCAAAATCAGCTGTGCCCAGGACACCCAGATCCGCGACAGTGTGCTGCGCCAATTTGTCAACGAGCTGCGGGCGCTCGGAGCCCAGGCCATATCCATCAATGACGAGCGGCTGGTGGCGATGTCGGAAATCCGGGCCAGCAACGAATCGATCATTATCAACGGCAACGGCTATAACCGTCTGGACCAATTCGAGATCAAAGCGATCACGGACCCTGACGATGAAGCATACATTCTCTCCTACCTGGAACTGATCCGGAAATCCGTCATCAACGATGTGCAGTTCCAAAACGACAAGTATGACATCCTGATAACCGCCCTGCCGGAATTAACCATACCGGCGCTGAGCGAAGACAGCGTGGCTTTCAAGATCGATCTGCTGATGCCGGACAGCGGGGAATAAGAGGTAGAGGATATGGAAAGGCGAATCAGCGTTGAAAGCACCCAGGCCGCCCAATCTGTATTCGGGAGCTGCAACGGCCATCTGGAAGTCATTGAGCAGCTGCTGGAAGTGGCGATCGAAATCACTTCCCAGGGATTGCTGCTGCAAGGGGATGAAGAAAGTCTCGCGAAAGCCGTCGCCGTGTGTGAACGACTGCTGGAAATCGACCGGCAGAATTTCCCGGTTAACCTGCAGCTGGTCACCTACTTGTGCGACACGGCCCGCGAAGGCAATCTCGAACAGGTCATCGGTTATACGCCTGACTGTGTCTGCGTCACGGCTAAAGGCCGGCCGATCCGCAGCAAGACGCTCGGTCAGCGCGAATATGTACAGGCAATCCGCCAGCACGAGATCACCTTCGCTATCGGACCGGCCGGAACCGGCAAGACTTTTCTGGCTGTAGCCATGGCCGTCAATGCTTTCCGCGCCCGCGAAGTCAGCCGGATCATCCTGACCCGGCCTGCTGTCGAAGCCGGGGAGAAACTGGGCTTTCTTCCCGGTGACCTGCAGACCAAAGTGGATCCCTATATGCGGCCGCTATACGACGCCCTGCATGAGCTGATGGGCGCCGACAACTATCTGAAAAACCTGGAAAAAGGCCTGATCGAAGTCTCGCCGCTGGCCTATATGCGCGGCCGGACGCTGGACGAAGCGTTCATCATCCTGGACGAGGCGCAGAATACGACACCGGAACAGATCAAGATGTTCTTAACCCGGCTCGGATTCAATTCCCGGGCTGTGGTGACCGGCGATATCACCCAGATCGATTTGCCCGCCGACAAAAAATCCGGGCTGAAAGAGGCCTGGCGCATCCTGCAAGGCGTGGAAGGCCTTTCGTTCGTCGAACTGACGCAGCGGGATGTCGTCCGCAACGCACTGGTCCAGCGGATTATCCGTGCCTATGAAAAATCCGGGCAGCGAGGAGGAATGTAGCATGAAAATCACATCCAGAACCCATAAGATCCTGATGGTGATCCTGGCTGCAATTCTTGCGGTAACCGTCCTGCTGCTCGTCTATACCGGCTCAGTTCCTGAGAAGTACCGCCTGAGCGCCGGCGATGCCAGCCCTTACGACATAACGGCTCCGCGCAGCGTTCGGGATAAGGCGGAGACTGACTTGCGCGCAGCCAAAGCGGCAGCTGAAGTCCCGGACGTCATGCTCCGGTCGGATCAAATATCCGAAGAAGTTAAAAGCCGGATCGATCTCTTTTTCGGAATCATCAGCGGTCTGCGGGCCAATCCGCCCCAGCCGACGCCGCTGCCGACCGAACCCACAACGGCTGAAACCACAACAGGGGAAACCCAGGCAAGCGAAACCCAGGCAAGCGAAACCCAGGCAACGGAAACTGAGCCGACTGTTCCCGCCATCCCAGGGGTCACCGAATACCCGGAGTTTCTGGCTGAGAAAATTATCCTGCGGCTCAATACGCAGCTGCAGATTATCCTCAGCCAGGATGATGCCTTGAAATACGCCACGCTCGAGGACCAGCGCTTTGAGAGCATCAAAGGCCATACCCAGTCGCTGGCCAATCTGATCATGGCCGGGACAGTCGACACTTCCGGCCTGAAGAACGCGCTGGCGGACCGGATCGACGAATTGAAGAAGTCCATGAATTTCTACCAGGAAGACAGCGGGCTGGTCGAACGGGCGCTAGGGCTGATCCTGAAACCGAATGTGGTTTTTGACCAGGTTGCCACGGAAAACGCCCGCAAGGCGGCCTTCGACAAGGTACAGAACAATCCGGTCATGATCGACAAGGGTACCCGGATCGTTTCTGTCGGCGACATCATTACCGATGAAACCTACCGGCTGCTGCAGGATTTGTCCATAATCGACAACGGCAGCTTCGACTATGCGTTTTTTGCGGGGATTATCCTGCTGATATCCTTGCTGGTCCTGATCGTTGCCTTTTACATCCGCCATTATGAAAAAGAAAACATCCGCACCTTCAGCGATTATGCCGCTCTCGCCCTGTCGATGATGATTCCGCTGGTTTTGTCGGTCTATCTGGCCCGCCAGTCGTCGCTCACGCCGCCGGTCTATTTCGCTGCTGTGCTGATATCCGCCTATTTCGGCTTCCGGGCGGCGACCATCCTGTCCATATGCCTGATCGCGGCCATCATGCCCATGACCAGTTTTGACCCGATCTTCCTGATCGTCGCGCTTTGCGGCTGCCTGACGGCAGCGCTGTTCACCCGCGGCATCATCCGCAAAGACAATTATGCCTTCATCATTATCGCCACGGCCGGAACCAACTTTATCGTCACCTTTTCTGCCGGATTGCTGCAAAAGAGCAATTGGTCCGACATTATGCTCAGCAGCGGTTTCACCGTTCTGAGCGGCACGCTTTCGGTCATCGCGGCCATTGGCATCATGCCGCTGTTCGAGATGCTGTTTAATTCCGTATCGCCGCTGCGCCTGATCGAATTGTCCCAGCCCGGCCATCCGCTCTTGCGCCGGCTTTTTGTCGAAGCGCCGGGCAGTTCGCAGCACAGCATGATGGTGGCCAACCTCGCGGACGCGGCGGCGGTGGCGATCGGAGCCAACGCCTTGCTGGCCCGGGTCGGCTCTTATTATCATGACATCGGCAAGCTGGAAACCCCGCTGATGTTCACCGAGAACCAGGAAGGTGAAAATCCGCACGATTCCATGGTTCCGGAAAAAAGCGCCGAAGTCATCCTCAGCCATCCGGATGCTGGGGTCAGGATCGGCAAGCGCTACCGGCTGCCGATACCGATCCTGAAAATCATTCATGAGCACCATGGGTCGACAGCCCAGATTTATTTTTACAACAAAGCCAAAAAAAGCGCGGAAAACGGCGCCCGGCCCGAACCTGACCTTTCGCAGTTCAAGTATCGCTGTCCGGTCCCTTCGACCCGGGAATCCGCAATTGTCATGCTGGCGGATTCCGTCGAAGCCGCCATGAAATCAACCGGCACCAGCAAACTGGAGGATGCTGAGGTCTTGATCCGCAAGATCATCAAGATCAAGAACGAACAGGACCAGCTGATTGCATCTGGCTTGTCCTACCATGATGTCGAAGTCCTGGTTCAGGCTTTTCTGCAGGTCTACACCGGACATTTCCATGAAAGGGTCAGTTATCCTGATGAACGTTCAATTCGACAACCGTCAAACTAAATACCCCGCGGACGAATGGTGCGCCCTGCTGTCTCGTTTGCTTCCGCAGGCCATGAATGAAGTGTTTCTGGGCAGGCAGCTGCAGCGCCGTGGCGCTGAAGCCGCGGTGACCGTGATCTTTGCCGGACCGCGCCAGATGCGGCGGATCAATCGCGATACCCGCCAGGTTGATGCCCTGACTGATGTCCTGTCCTTTCCGATGTTGGATATGGCCGAAGGGCATCTGGCCCGGCCGCTCGCCAGCCAGGACTATGATCCTGAATCCCCGGAACGGCGCCTGGTACCGCTGGGCGACATTGTCATTTGCCTCGACAGGGCGATCAGCCAGGCGGCGGAGTACGGTCATCCGCTGCCGCGGGAAGTGGCATTCCTTGCTGTGCACGGCTTGCTGCACCTGCTCGGATATGACCACCGGCAGCCCGATGAAGAGAAGAAAATACGACGACTGCAAAAGCGAATCCTGGACCGCAGTGGTCTGGGCAGAGGAGAAACAGATGAATGAATCTTGCATCCATTCCGGTTTTATCAGCCTGATCGGACGACCCAACACGGGCAAATCCACCCTGCTGAATCATTTGGCCGGCATCCGCCTGGCGATTACATCGCCCAAGGCCCAGACCACGCGGCAGGTGATCCGGGCTATTCTTGATGATGAAACCAGCCAGATGATTTTTCTCGACACACCCGGCGTGCACAAATCCCGCACCCGCCTGGGCGATTATATGGCTGCTTCGACCGCCATGGCCCTGGCCGACGGCGACATCATCCTGCTGCTGATCGATGCTGACGCCGCCGTACGTTCGCCAAAAGGGCCGAAGGTGCCGGATCTGGAAGCTGAAATCCTCGAAAAAGCCAGCCAAATGAAAAAGCCGGTGATTCTGGTGCTCAATAAAGTCGATCGAACAGTTAAAGAAAGCCTGCTGCCATTGCTGGCCGCTTATGCTGCCGCCTTCGACTTCGCCGCGCTGATCCCGATCTCGGCCCTGACCGGCGACGGAATCAGCCAGCTGGTCGAAACCATGCGCGGCTTGCTGCCGGCAGGACCCCGCTATTTTCCGGCTGAAAGCCTGACCGATCAAACGGAACGGGAACTGGCTGGCGAATTGGTCCGGGAACAGATCCTGATGCTGACCAGCGAAGAAATCCCGCACGGAACGGCCGTGGAAATCGAGTCCTTCGAAGAATTCGATAAACCGGGCACTGAACCGCCTGAGCGTGAACGCGTCCGGATCAGCGCCAGCATCTACTGCGACAAGGACAGCCATAAAGGTATCCTGATCGGCAAGAACGGCAGCATGCTGAAGAAAATCGGCACCGCGGCCCGCCTGCAAATAGAACACATGCTGGATTGCACCTGCTATCTGGAGCTGCACGTTAAAGTGCGCGACGACTGGCGCAACCGGATTGGCATCCTGCGCAATCTTGGTTACGAAATCCGCAAATGAGGCTTTAGTTCAATGGCGCTTCTGACGGTCCGGGGATTTGTCATCCGGGAGGTTCCGGTCGGGGAGACAGACCGGATTATCGACATCCTCAGTTCGGATCTCGGACTGATTACCGCATCTGCCCGCGGCGCCCGGCGGACCCAAAGCCGGCTGCTGCTGGCCACCCAGGTTTTTTCTTTCAGCGAGTTCACCCTGTTCGCCAACAAAGGGCATTATTCTGTCAACGTGGCTGAAGTCATCGAAACATTCCAAGGCCTGCACGAAGATCTGGAGCGTCTGGTCTGCGCCGCGCACCTGGCGGAAGTTTTGCTGGACTGCTCGCGGGACGACGTGGCCCAACCGGAACTGTACCGGTTATGGGCGTTTTGCCTGCACGCCCTGCACCGCCAGCCGGACCCTCTGCTGCTGGTTCACATCGCCCAGCTGCGCTTGTTGGCGGAGATTGGTTTTGCGCCGTTGCTGGACCGCTGCGTCATCTGCGGCAATCCTCCGAATTCTGCTCAAACGGCGATTGGATTCAGCATCCGGCAATGTGGACTGGTCTGCAGCCAGCCGGCCTGCCGCAGGCAAGCCGGCGATACCCGGACCATTGCCCCGGGGACAGCGGCCAGTCTGCGGCACTGTCTGGAAGCTCCGCTGCCCCGCCTGTTTAACTGTAATCTCAGCGACCAGGTGCGGCAGGAATTTCTGCAGATCTCAGACCAGTACCTGACCCGGCAAATGGAAAAAGAATACACCCGCCTGCGCCTGTTAAATGGACTTAACGGGTTTGGCCCCCTGCAGGCAAACGGTGAAAGGCCTCAGAATACTACTGAAGGTCAGACTGACGGAACCCCTCCGGAAGAGCCGGGTAACTCGGGCGAAGCAGACCAGAATTCCTGAAGCGCCGACCGGATATCATCCTCATCCTGAACGGCGACCGGTTGCCATTCAGCCGGAAAAAGCTCCGTGTAAGCCGGCGTCAAATAGCGATCATCAATCAAAAGGATAAAACCCCGGTCGTTTTCGCTGCGAATCACCCGGCCGGCGGCTTGCTGAACTTTATTGAAGCCGGGGAAAAGATAGGCATATTCATAGCCGCTGCCCAGCGTCTCGGCATAGTATTGCTTCATAATTTCACGCTCCGGACAAATCTGCGGCAGGCCGACCCCGACGATGGCGACGCCGGCCAGCTTTTCGCCGGCCAGATCGATGCCCTCGGAAAAGACGCCGCCGATGACCGCCACGGCAACCAGCGTGCGTTCGCCGAATTTCTCAAAGCGGCGCAGAAATCTCCGCCGTAAGGATTCATTCATCTCTGGCACCTGAAACATCCAGTCCTGATTGCTCCGGTCCGGAAGTGACCGTATCAGGCCGCGCAGCATAGACAAATAGGCGAATGAGGGCACATAGATCAGATAGTTGCCGGTTTTCTGCCGGACAGCGGCCAGGATCAGCTCCAGAATCGCCTGAATCGTTTCCTGACGCTGCTTGTAGCGGGTGGATAAATGGCTGCAGACCAGAACAAGCAGGTTTTCCGCCGGGAATGGCGAAGGCAGCAGCAGCGATTCCGGCCGGGCAGTCTGGGATCTGCCGGACAGCAGGCCGATATAGTAGGGCAGAGGATATAAAGTAGCCGAGAAGAATATCGCCGGATGCTGGTTTTGATAGGTCCGGGCAAGTTTGTCCGCGGCATCCAGGCACATGAGCTGGATTTCCAGGCGATTAGATTTGCGGCTGGCGGTCGTCACATAAGTTTGGTCGTGAAATTCATCAGCGACCTTCTGGAAAAACAGGGCGCTGAAATAAAAATCCAGCAAAGCCCGGCGATTGGGGAAATCCGGATTACGATCGAGATATTCGCGGCAGGTGAAACTAAACCGCCCCAGTAAAGCGAGCAGGGTCGCCGGCAGGTCGCGCATGCCCCGGAAATCTGCCGCGATCATGACTGAAGCGGCAGCCACAGTCTTTTCCACGCCGTCAAAACCCGCTTTGTCGCCGCGCAAAGCCTCGAGCATGAGCGCCAGGTATTGCCGGATCCGCTCCAGAACCTGTTCCAGGAACGGCGAGCGCCCCGCGATCGCAGCCAGGGCAGCGGCCAGCGTTTCATTGTCCAGGGCGGCGCTATACATTTCGCGGGAACGGGCTGGCAGGTTGTGGGCTTCGTCGACCAGCAGCAGATGGGCCGGCGGATCTTCGGCAAAAAAGCGTTCCAGCCGCACCCGCGGATCAAAAGCATAGTTATAGTCGCAAATGATGATTTCGCAATAAAGCGCCGCGTCCAGGGACAATTCAAACGGGCAGACCTGGTTTTGCCGGGCGCAAGCGAGAATATCCTCCTGGCTGACGCTCTCGAGCAGGAAGATCTGCCGCAGCGCATCCGGCAGGTGGTCATAATAGGTGGTTGCATAGGGGCATTGGCGCATGTCGCAATAAAGATCCGGCATCAGGCAAAGCTTTTCCTTGGCATAAAGGATCAGGTACTTCATATGCAGGCCGGTCTGCCGCAAATCATCGAGAGCCTGGGCGGCGACCAGCCGCGTCGAGGTCATGGCCGTGAGATAAAAGATATGGTCGGTCAGATGATTGGCGAGGGCTTTGACTGCGGGATACAAAGCAGCCATTGTCTTGCCGATGCCTGTCGGCGCCTGGATGAAGACGCTGCCTTTCTGTCGCGCCGCGCCCAGGACCTCCTGCATGAACCGTTTCTGGCCAGGCCGCAGGTCCGGGTAGGGGAATGCCAGGGCCAGGCCGCTTTGCAGCCTTCTTTTCTCGCTGCGCAGGATATTGGCGGCAAAATCGATGTACTGACGGCAGGTTTCCAGGAAGAAAACAGACAGGTCGTGACGATCACAGGTCATGACGTGCTGAACAAGATCAGGTCCATCGACGGATATGTAGACGACCACAAGTTCAATCGATCGGGTTTCGCGTCCGGCAAGCAACAGCCAGGCATAGAGTTTTGCCTGTGCCCAGTGCAGCGGTTCGCCGCCTGGCGGCAACCGGTCGGGTGTTCCGGTAAAGGATTTAACCTCATAGAGGCGCAGCAACTGCTCAGAATCGACCAGGGCATCACAGCGCCCATTGATCAAAAGGTCGAAGCCAGACAGTTGAATCTGCGCCTGCAGCGATACCTCCGGCTGCAGTTCGGGACCGTCGAGCTGCGCGGACAGCTCGCGGATGCAGCGCTGATGCAGCCGGATGCCATCGACCGCGGAAACACCGCCATAATCAGGTCCGGACAGACCGCCGCGGCGATGCACGGCTTCCGCCAGCGAACGGACAGCCAGGCGGATGGGTGCCGTCTCAGCAACTGCAGCAGCATGTTGGCTGCTCTGATCGTTGGGAAGACTGGCTTTGTTGTCTTTATCCATTAAGGTCATCGGATCAGCCATTGATAATCTTGCCTGCAGTCAATGATCGCATCTACATAGACCGTCTGATCCTTGATCTGATATAAAATCAAATACCATTTTTCAACAAACATTTTATGATACTTATTGGGTGGTATAAATTCAGCCTGCAAAAACGGATAACGTTCTGGCAGTTGATGCAGTGAACGAATGGCATCAATCAGTCTGTTTTTTGTATTGCAGGCAACTGAGGTATTTATCTTCGCCAGAAAACGGATGTGCTCTGCCAGCATTTGGCGGGCTCGGTCTGAAACTATTATTTTGCACATGCCTTCATGCTGAGGTTTCTTTTCCATGATCTGCCTCTTCGATAATGTCCTCAAGGTAAATGTTCAGCTCTTCAGGGGTCAGCCCCGGGCGGCCTGCCAAACGGTCTTCTTCAACAGCCAGCAATTCTTCACGGAGTCTGAGCATTTTTTCGCGGCGGACATATGTATCAATGTCCATAACCACCAGATCACCCTCACCATTTTTTGTGAGGAATACAGGTTCGCCTGTGGATTTGCACAATGCTGCAATCTCGTTATAATTTTGCCTGATCGCTGCAGATGGTTTTATCTTCATCATATCAGCTCCTTATAGTAACATTCTGATCATATTATACACCATTTATGCTATTTGGGCATATAATTTTAAGGAATGCCCATTTCTTACACAGTTTGGCTTTTCTTCCGCACCCAAAAAGTGGACGTGGCATACGGCCGAAAGCCGATGCTGTAATAGAACTGCTGCGAAGAGCCGACAAATGCCCTCCGGGCACCAAGTACCCCGCAGCGGCGGATCGCCTCGAGGACAGCGGCACGGCCCAATCCCATCTTACGGTAAGCCGGATCGGTCGCC
>DOFA01000075.1 GCA_003532195.1 Clostridiales bacterium | reverse complement strand
GATGTCCTGGATCCGTCGGTTTTTCCCGGAACCGGTACACCTGAACCTGGCGGCGTTGATTTTCCGTCGCTGCTGCAAGCGCTGTTGCGCTTGGGCCAAGTGAACCTGGTCGGAGCCGACCTGGTGGAATTGGCGCCCCATTATGATCCCAGCGGCATATCCACGGCGGCAGCCTTGAAAGTATTGCGGGAGTTGCTGATCAGCCGTTTTGCCGATCAGTGTGGCCGGCATGTCTGACTTGAGTTTGAGCGAAATGACCGGACTGCTGAAGTGGACCGGTATCAGCCTGGCTTTCCTGTCGGTGCTCCTGATTCTGGTCAGGATTGCCTTGTGGGAGCTGCGTCGGATCGCCCGGCTGCAGGTGTCGCGGACCGATCTGGATCTGATCGGCGCCCAGGCGGAGGTCACGCAAACCATCAAGCCGCACCGGCCAGGTAAAATCCGGTATCAGACCGCCGAAGGCAGCCAGGTGGGCGAGGCGGTCAGCGACCAGACCATTCGCAGCGGCAAGACCGTGCTGATCACCGCGATTCACCGGGGCCTTTTTCAGGTTCTGCCCAATGCTGATATCGGCGGATCCGGCCGTTCTCGTCAACCAGAGGCTGCCGCAGCGGACGATTCTGCCGGAACGGGCGGCCAGCTTGACAGGAGCGGCGGCTGATGCCCCGCCCGGCGGTAGTTCTGTGTGCCCTGAATGCCCGCTATAGCCACACCAGCCTGGCGCTGCGCTATTTGCGCACCTTTGTCGGACAGCGCTGGCCGCAGGCTCCGCAGCTTTTATTAACCGAATGGACCATCAACGACCAGCCAGCGAACATCGCCCGGCAGCTTTTCCGGATGGACGCCGCCGTATATGCCTTTTCCTGCTACATTTGGAATATCAGCCAAATCCGTCAGATCTGCCGTCAGTTGAGAAAAATCCGTCCCGACGCCTGGATCATCTGGGGCGGCCCCGAAGTCAGCCATGACGCGGATGAGCGTCTGTCCGGCGATTCGCCGGTGGACTTGATTCTCAGCGGCGAAGGGGAGATGACTTTTCTGGAACTGCTGCGCCGGCTTTACCCGGAACAGGAAACTATGATGGTGAGAGACGCGGCCGAAGCCAGGCTGGACAGCGTGCCCGGCCTGACCTGGCGTGATCCTGTCACGGGCAGAGTCCGGAGCAATCCGGCTGCTCCGCTTCTGAAACCGGATGCATGGACATTTCCCTATACCGATGATGATTTGCTCGCATCAGGCAGCCGGATCATCTACTATGAGACTTCCCGCGGCTGCCCGTTCCGCTGCGCCTACTGCCTGTCCGCCCTCGACAAGGAAGTTCGCTTCCGCCCTCTGCCCCAGGTGTTTGCGGAATTGGACCGCTTGATTGCCGGCCGGCTTCAGCAAGTGAAGCTGGTTGACCGGACTTTCAACTGCCAGCCGGAGCGGGCCCGTCAAATCTGGCAATATCTGATTGACCGCCGCGAAACGATCGGCGGGACCAATTTCCATTTTGAAGTGGCCGGCGATCTTCTCGATAACGAGTCGGTCGACCTGTTAAACCAGGCGCCGCCGGGGCTGATCCAGCTGGAAATCGGCGTTCAGACCATAAACCCTGAAGTCCTGCGAATTGTCAATCGGCCATCCCGCCTGGAACGGCTGCAGGAGCAGGTCCGGAAATTGCGCCGGGCGGGGAGGGTGCACCTGCATCTTGACCTGATTGCCGGGCTGCCGGGAGAAGACCTCGACAGCTTTGGCCATTCACTGGACTTCGTTTGGGAACTCCGGCCGCAGCAGCTGCAGCTGGGATTCCTGAAAATACTGCCCGGCAGCCCGATGAAACAGCTGGCCTCTGAGCGCGGCTTTCTCTGGCAAGACGACCCGCCCTATGAAGTGCTGCAGTCCGACCGCCTGAATTTCGCCGGCCTCGATTTGCTGAAAACAATAGCCCAGGTCATCGACACTTTCCATAACAGCGGACTGTTCGGCTATTCGCTCCTCTGGCTGGCCAGGCGCTGGCCTCGCCCCTGGCTGTTCCTTCAGGAACTGGCCGGCTGGCTGGAAGGCCAAGGCTGCCTGGACCGGGCCCTGGGATCCGAAGAACGCAGCCGGCTGCTCTGGCAGTTTGGCGGTAAAGTGCTGCCGGAACTGGCTGCCGGATCCAGATCAGCCTTAGCCTGGCGCGACATGCTGCGTTTGGACTACCTTCTGAGCGGCCAGAAAGACCAGCCGGCCTGGATGGGGTTCTGGGAAAATTCACCGGACGCGGCGGATAAAACCCGTCTGCGCCAGGAGCGCCAGCTATTTCGGGAACGTCACCCGGATTGCGGCCGCTTCCGGATCGAACGTCTCAGCTTTGACCGGAACCGTCTGCGGGATTGTGGCGAGCTATATCCCGGCCTTTGGCTGGCGGCCTTTGATTTGTCCGGATTCAAGCCGGATTTACTGGAAATATGGCCGGAGCACGGGGAGGGGACGGTTCGCTGCGAGCGTTCGTACGAGCGGTTCGGGACCTCGTAAAACCTGTACATCATTGTTCAAATATTTTATAATAAGGGATGGATTGACCTGTTTGGGAGGTGCGCCAGTTTAGCGCTTGTCAGATAGTACGCGGATGACTTTCTGATGCTGTTTCAAAACGAGAAAGACGCCGAGCGGGTGATGGGTAAACTGTCATTGAGGCTCAAAGCCTTCGCGTTGGAACTGGCTAAGGA
>DOFA01000010.1 GCA_003532195.1 Clostridiales bacterium | reverse complement strand
GTAGATCATGCCGTTCTGGCTGACGGGAATCGCTTTGCGGGCGAGGCACATCGCCGCCAGGCCGTAATCCTGCGTGACGACAACATCGCCGCCGCGCACCCGGTTCACAAGGTCAAAGTCGGCGCTGTCGGCGCCTTGGGGCACCGTTATGGTGACTGCCCCGTCCCTTTCGATCAGATGGGCCGTATCGCAGACGATCAGGCAGGCCAGGTGATATTGCCTGGCAATATCGACCGCGATATCCACCACCGGGCAGNNCGGCGTCAATCAGAATTTGCATAGGATCCTTTTCCCGATCATGCCAGAACAAAGACCGCCTTGATATTTTTCTCTTCGACTAAAGACTGGAAGACTGCTTCCCAATCCTCCAGGGCGCCGGTCCAGGTGACGACCTGCCGCAGGAGGCCGGCGTCGGCCTGCATGAGGCAAAGCGCCTTGTCCCAGGCCGTGTAGGAGGTGCTCATGCTGAAATAAAACTCCAGGCTCTTCATCACGGCGTCCTTCCAGGGAACCGGGATTGTCTTGTCGCCCGGGATGCCGATACCGATCAGGCGGCCGCCTTTCCGGAGCATGTCGATCGACTGGGCGATGGCCGACGGAACGCCGCTGGTTTCGATCACGCAATCCACACCCTTGCCTCCGCTCAGTTCTGCCACTTTCTCCGGCAGATTTTCCTTTTGCACATTGATGACGAAATCGGCGCCCAGTTTCAGCGCCGCGGGAAAGCGGCAGTATTCGCTGGCGCTGACCCCCGTCAGAACAACCGTCCGCGCGCCCAGCCGCTTGGCCATATAAGCCGCCAGGATACCGATCGGTCCGCTGCCCTGGACGACGACAAAATCGTTGATGTTGATGCGCCCATGCTCCGCCACATCATAAACCGCCACAGCCAGCGGTTCGCAGAGCGCGGCCAGCTCAAAGCTGACGCCATCGGGGATCCGGTGCAAAAACATTTCCGGGGCGGCGACCGTATCGCAGAAGCAACCATTGACCCGCCAGCCCAGAGTCCATTTTTCCTGGCACATATGCATGCGGCCCGACCGGCAGTACTCACAGACGCCGCAGGCATGGACCTGAGGTTCAACGACCACCCGGTCCCCGGCTTTAAAGCGCTTGCAATTGGCGCCGATTTCTGTGACCACGCCGGAAAATTCGTGGCCCAGCGTTACCGGCGGCCAGTAATTAAACTTATCCTGCCAGATATGGGCATCCGTACCGCAAATGCCGGCCGCCATCACCCGGATCAGCACCCAGTCCGGAGCAGGAATCACCGGCCGGTCGATGTCGCGAATTTCAACATGCCCGGGGCCATAATCTGTTTTCATCAATGCTTTCATGGGGCTGCCTTTCTTGGGGCGGCTGGTGGAAAGGTTCTTTAGCCGCCGGGGAATCCGTTTTCTGAGCAAGGACTTCCCTTTTATCTTGCCAGAAAATGGCCGCGGAGACAACCATTACCTCTTGCTTTTTACTCGCTGGAGTGCTAAACTAGATATTGCGTAACCGGTTACGCATGCCTGTATGACGAGGGAGGCTGTCCTGTATGGATAAGAAAGTAACAATTTACGATATCGCCGCCAAACTGAACATATCAACCGCCACCGTCAACCGGGCAATCAACGGCAAGCCGCGGGTCAGCGCCGAAACCCGCCGGCTGGTGCTGGACACGGCGCGGGAAATGGGCTTTAAGGCCAACAAGGCCGCGGTCAGCCTGGCCCGGAAAACGATCAAGATCGGCTTCCTGATGGCGGAAAGCGAATTGGATTACGGCCATGAAGTGCTGCGCGGGGCGCGGTATGCTTGCGAAAGGCTGGCTGATTTCAATGTGCAGGGCGATTTCCAGGTCGTCAGGCAATCCGACTGTCCGCAAGGGATGATCCGGATCATGCAGGACATGGGCCAGGCCGGTTACGGCGGCATCATCATGCTGCCGCAATACGAAATGCCGGGCTGTGAGCGGGTCATCGCCGAACTTAGCCAGAAGCAAGTGCCGGTTGTGACAGCTGTCTCCGATCTGCCGCACAGCAAAAGGCTGTTTTCGGTGCGAAACAACACCCGCGTTTCCGGCAAAATGGCCGCGGAATTCCTGGCAATGCTGGCTCCCGGCAAACCGGCAGCCATGTTCACGGCTTACAAAAACACTAATTCCCTGGTCCACCAGGAAAGCATTGACGGTTTCCTGCAGGAAGCCCGGCTGAAAACCCTGCCGATCGTTGATATTTATGAAAACCAGGATAATCCGCAGACAGCCTATCGGGCAACGGAAAAGCTGCTGCGCGAACACCCGGACCTCGGCGGGCTCTATATCGGCACGGCCAATTCCGGCACCGTATGCCGGAAAATCAGCGAGTTGGGTTACGGGGGCAAAATCAAGGTCGTCGCTTCGGATATTTTCCCTGAACTGAACGAATATTTACGCCAGGGCGTCATCCATGCGACCATCTTTCAGGAACCCTCCAATATCGGGGCCCTGGCTTTCCGCTATCTGTATGAATATCTGGCCGAAGGCCGTAAACCAGAGTCCGTTTATACCCTCAATCCGCAACTGGTCCTCAGCAGCAATCTCGAGCTTTTTGTGCGCTAGCGGCGCCGGCTAAAGGAGTCTGACATGCAGCAATCGAGTATCGTGGTCGTCGGCAGCATCATCTATGATTTCCGGATCACCGCTGACCGGCTTCCCTGTCCGGGGGAAACGCTGACCGGCTATGGCTTCGGCACCAGCACCNNTGTGGCCGCCTGCCGTGCCGGCGCTTGTGTCCACCTGGTCGGCCGTGTCGGCCGGGATGTTTTTGGCAGCCAGGTTTTCGGGCAATTTGACCAGGTTGGCCTGAACCGCGAATTTGTCGTCTGCGACCCGGAAGAGCCAACGGCGACCTGCCTGATTCACGTCGCGAAAAACGGCGAAAACGACATCATCATCGCGATCGGCGCCAACGGAAAAGTTTCCCGCGCCGATGTCGACAGCGCCCGCGAGGTCATTGTCCGGGCCAACATCCTGCTGTTGCAAAACGAAGTGCCGATACCGGTGTCTGGCTATGCGATTGATCTCGCCCGGCAGGCCGGCGCGTCTGTGATCTATAATCCGGCGCCTGCCAAACCGCTGCCTGAT
>DOFA01000206.1:3588-4044 GCA_003532195.1 Clostridiales bacterium | reverse complement strand
CGGTATGGTAAAGCGGCGGGATGCAGAGAAAATTGTCATCGCGGTTCTGGCCGTGGTGTTTATATTCCGTATAACAAGCCGAGACCAGGCTGGCATGCGTATGCAGGATCGCTTTGGGAAAGCCGGTGGTGCCCGATGAGAAATAAATCGCCCCGTCATCCTCGTCGGACAGTTTGATCTGAGGCGTTTCGGATGAGCAATTCGCCGCGAGGCGATCATAATTTTCCGCGAAGGAAGGTCGGTTTTCTCCAGAAAAGAAAAGGGTTTTCACACGCGGGATCTGATCGTAGATAGTCTCCACCCGGCCGATGAATTCCGGTCCGAAAATCATGGCGATGGCTTCGGACAAGATCAGGCAATATTTAATCTCCTCGGCAGTGTAGCGAAAATTCAGGGGAACCGCGATCGCTCCGCTCTTCAGGATGCCGAAATAGATCGGCAGCCACTCCAGGCAAT
>DOFA01000206.1:0-3497 GCA_003532195.1 Clostridiales bacterium | reverse complement strand
TCACCGGCCGGATTATTTTCAATCAGCTCATACTCTTTCCAGATGATATGGTGGCTGTCCTGAAGATCAAGATTGATTTCGGTCAGGCATGTTTCCTGCCTGTAAAGTTCAGCATTGCGCGATAAAAAATCCGTGATAGGCATCTTCTGTTTCCTCCCGTTCTACCTGCCCAAATGACTGAAGTAAGCTGCCATGCTTCAGTAAATAGATCAGATTCCATTATAGAGACAGACGTCCGGTTTATCAATGGGTAATGCAAGTTGCCTGGGGGTAAAAAGTTGCGGTGAAATTTTTACTGATTGTTGTGAAAATATCAGCAGAAAGAATAATAATTATGGCTTTATACCTATATAAAGCTAATATTTAATGCATTATTGGCATATATATTTACTATTTAGTGAAGCGTGCTAAGATATTTATGAGTGGACACAAATTATCGGGAGGACATATGGATCATATTGATATTAAAATCCTGGATTGTCTGCTGACTAACGCCCGTCTTGCCGCCTCCGTAATCGGCGAGCGGGTCAACCTTTCTGTCTCCGCCGTGATCGAGAGAATCAAAAAACTGGAGAACCAGGGCATCATCAAGCAATATACAACGATCCTCGATTCGGAGAAGATCGGCAAAGGTGTCACGGCTTTCATTTCCGTCAGCCTTGAACATCCTAAATATAACGCCGGCTTCATCGAGAGCGTTCAGAAATGCAGCCAGATCACGGAATGCCACTACATCACCGGCGATTTCGATTTTCTGCTGAAAGTAGTGACCCAATCGACTCATTCGCTGGAAGACACCCTGAACCTGATTAAAAGCATCAAGGGAATATCCCTGACCAAAACATTGGTCGTCTTTTCGACCTGGAAGCGCGATATTTCGGTTTTACCAGATGAAATTCAAAAATAATTAAGGACAGGTAAAGTAAAATGATCATCGGAATTCCCAGGGAAATCATGCATGGCGAGCAGCGGGTGGCCGCGATACCGGAAACTGTGGCCAAGATGGTTCAGGACGGCCATCAGGTGCTGGTGGAAAAGGCGGCCGGCGAAGGATCCTACTATTATGACCGCCAATATGCCGAAGCCGGCGCTGTTATCATCGCGGATGCCGCTGAAGTCTATGCGAAAGCAGATGTCATCCTGAAAGTCAAGGAACCGCAATACAACCAGACTCATCAATGCTCGGAAATTGATTTGATGCATGCCGGGCAATTTCTGATCACTTTTATCCATCCGGCGGCGCCGGTGAATCACGGCATGGTCCGCGCCATGGCTGCCAAGGGGGCCATCGGAATGACCCTGGACGGTGTGCCGCGCATATCCCGCGCCCAAAATATGGACGCCCTCACTTCAATGAGCACCTGTGCCGGCTATAAAGGCATTCTGATCGCCGCCGGCCAGCTGACAAAATTCCTGCCGCAGATTTTTTGTGCAGTCGGCATGATCAAACCGGCCAATGTGCTGGTCATCGGCACCGGTGTAGCCGGGCTGCAAGCGATCGCCACGGCGAAACGGCTGGGTGCGGTTGTGTATGCCGCCGATATCAGGCCGGACGCCGCCGAACAGGCTAAAAGCCTGGGCGCCAAAGTGGTTGATACCGGCGTTCCGGCCGAATTCGCAATCGGAAAAGGCGGATATGCCAGCAGCCTGAGCGAAGAGTGGCTGGTTCGGGAGCGGGAAGCCCTCAAGGAGACTGTCGCAAAAATGGATATTGTCTTCTGCTCAGCATTGGTGCCCAGCAAGCTGGCGCCGATTGTCCTGACCGAAGACATGGTGGCGGCAATGGCCCCGGGATCGGTCATCGTCGATATTTCCATCGACCAGGGCGGCAACTGCGCGATCACTGTTCCCGGCGAGACTGTTGTCAGGCATGGCGTCACCATCAACGGCATCAAGAATATCCCAGGCATGCTGCCGACCAGCTCAACCTGGATGTTTGCCCGGAATATTTATAATCTGCTGAAGTACCTGGCTCCGGACGGAATCATTAAACTTGACCGCCAGGATGAAATAACCGCTTCGATCCTGACGACCTGCGAAGGCCAGGTTGTTCACGCGGCGGCACTGGAAGCGATGGATCGCTGAACTGCCGGTCCAGGCAGCCAGGATTCGCGAAAGGCAAAGGGTGATCCCATATGACTCCGGTCTTATTAATTGTGATTTTCATCGCGGCGACTCTGGTTGGCTATAAATTGATCAGCCAGGTTCCCAGTCTGCTGCATACTCCTTTGATGTCCGGTATGAACGCTTTGTCGGGCATTACGGTACTCGGCGCGCTTCTTGCCGCCGGCGCCGCTGTGCAGAGCGGCAGCCGGATCGCCGGTTCCATAGCTATCGTGCTGGCCATGATCAACGTCGCCGGAGGTTTTGGCGTCACAAACCGGATGCTTCTTTTCTTTAAAACGAAGCCCGGTCGGCAAGAGGGAAAAAAATCATAAACGGGTGGGTACCATGAGTGATACTGCTTATTATATTATCTGCGCTGTCCTGACCCTCGGGATTCTGGCCGGCATCAGCCTGATGAGCCGGGTCCGCTCGGCTGTTTTCGGCAATCGGATCAGCGCTGTGTGTATGGCTGCGGCCATACTAGTCACGTTATACAAGAATAACCTGTTGTCCGACGCCGGTCTGTGGATCTGCCTGGCCATCGGCCTGGCGATTGGCATCGTCATGACCTTCCGCACCCGGATGATCGAGATGCCGCAGCTGGTCGCGCTGCTCAACGGACTGGGCGGCGCGGCATCGGCGCTGGTCGCCCTGGTGTCCCTTCCTGGCGGCAACGGGAATGATTTTGCCGGGATCACCGCCAGCCTGGCCTTGATCGTCGGTCTGATCACCTTAGCCGGCAGTCTGGTCGCGGCCGGTAAACTGCATAAGATATTGCCCCAGAAACCGCAAACCTGGCCGGCCCAATCTTTCATCACCACCAGTTCCATAATCGCGGCGTTTCTGGCCCTGGTGCTGATGGCTGCCGGCTGGCTGCCGATAGGCGCCGCGATTGCGGTTATGGTCCTGGCCAGTTTGCTATTTGGCATTGCCTTTGCGGTTCGCGTCGGCGGAGCGGATATGCCGATAACGATATCGTTGCTGAATTCGCTGTCCGGCGTTGCCGGAGCCATCGCGGGCATGGCCATCAACGATCCGCTGCTGGTCGCTGTTGGCGGTGTTGTGGGTGCATCTGGCCTGCTGCTGACCCAGATCATGTGCAAGGCCATGAACCNNTCAGGACCAGGACCTGGCGGCCGCGCCGGCCGCTGACGTCCCGGCCGCCACCCAGGCAGCCGCTGAAGACGAGGCCGGCGACCAGGCTGCTGCTGGCGCGGATCCGGCCGTTCTGCTGCGCCAAGCGAAAAAAGTAATCCTTGTCCCTGGATATGGCATGGCCCTGGCTCAGGCTCAGGGTTTGGTCAAGCAGCTTGCGGACCGGCTGGAAAGTGGCGGCGCTTCGGTGCAATACGCCATCCATCCGGTCGCCGGCCGCATGCCGGGCCACATGA
>DOFA01000133.1 GCA_003532195.1 Clostridiales bacterium | reverse complement strand
GAAGGAAGTCAGTTTCAAGCCGGCCGACGCGGTCATTGACCGTCTGGTCATCCGCGACCAGATCAAAGTAACCGATGAATTCCTCGACACCTTGAACCATATGCTGGCCACAGCCCTGACTGCCTATGCCGGCAGCGAGGAGTCCGTTATCAAGCTGCCGCGGATCTCAATTGGGCTGCCTCTGCCGCTGGTACCGGATTTGCCGGGAAATCGCCTGGCGGTCTCGCTCGCCGCATGCGCCGTCCTGGACAATAAGCGGCTGGCCGTCGGCGTTCTGTTTCAGGACGAACCGGTGCCGGCAATTGCATTGATTCCGGCTACCAGCACAGATCCGATTTATATCAGCCTGCGCCAGCAGGCGATGCGGGATGTCCTGGATTTTTGGTGGAGCAAGGCTGACTGGTCGACGCCGATTGTTTTCGATGGAACCATGCAGCTGAACGCCAGCCAATTTGTCAAGAAAGCCCGTTCGATCCTGACCCGCCTGGTTTCTCTGGGCTTTTTACAGCGCGAGGAAGATATCAGCAACATGAAACTGGCCTATGCCGTGAAAGTATATCTGCTGAGCAAACCGGATTTGCTTTTCCAGGCGCCGGACCAGGCCGGACTGGCCAACCTCAGCCTCAAGGCCGAACTGGACGTTCGGATCACAGCCGATACAACCCGTACAATCTACCTCGATACCAGCAGTGTGGTGCCCGATTCTTTGACGCCCTGGCAGGATGATATCAAACTCAGTGAAAAGAGCGGCAACCAGGAGATCCTGCATCTGGAACAGACGCTGCAGCTGTCTTTGCAGGAAGCCGCTGCCACCCTGGTGGTCCAGGCAGGCGGCAATCTGGCCCTGAAAGTATTGAAAGCCGACCTGGCTCTGGATTTTGGCGATGAATGGTACCAGAACCTGCCGGAAAATCTGCTGAACGGATTATTAAAATTCTTCAACCAGAAAATCATCGATCATCTGCCGCCGGTGGTCATCTCACCGGGTGTTGTCCTGAAAGGCGTCAAAGCCGCCGGCATGACCCCGGTTGTGACCCCAAAACAATTTCAGGTCTGCGACGCTGGGAACGGACTTTACGGTGAAGCGACCGTAGCTTTCGCCACCGGTTTTGATGTGGCGGAGCTGACTGGTAAAGTTCTGGTTCCGGGCTATATTGCCAACAAACGGTCCCATTGTGTGCATCGCGTCTCCTGTTCGGTCGTCAAGGACATCCGGCCGGAGCACCGGGAAGGTTATTTTGTTTTACATGAAGCGCTGCGCGACGGTTACCGGTCGTGCCGGGAGTGCCTGAAAGGAGCTGTGGTCTTATGAGTCTGAATTCAGCCGGCTTTGACGCTGTGATCCTGCTCAACGAACGTTTTCTCAACCAACTGTCGGGCGCGCTTTTCTATAACGGCTTCCTGCGCGTCGCCCGGAAAGTCGACCTGATCGATGCCCTCGACCCAGACGCCGCGGCCGGAATCGAACCGGCGCTGCGGCCGTTCCTGAAAATGCATGTCCGGCTCCACCTGCTGCGCGAACCCTCGATCGATTTTCTTCATTCTGACGATGCCGCGGTACCATTCAAGATGCGCCTGATGCTGGAAATGCGTGCCAACATTACCTTGTGGGATGGCCTGGAACTGCCGTTCAGCATCCGACTGTCCCTGGTCACGGCCTGCGGCATCCAGCAGGTGCCGGATCATACCAGCCTGATTGAACCGGATTCCATTCTGGCCGACCTGCTGGTTGGCCAGGCGCCAGAATATCTGGAGCCGGGATCTTATATGCTGCTGCTCAACCTGGCCCAATGCGAACTGGAAGCCTTGTCTTTTTCCTGGCAGGGCCGGCGTCTGCAGACCTTGGACATAGAACTGGACAAGGCGGTCATGACGATCATCCGTGCCTATTTCGCCGAATCAGGCCAGTGTTTTGCCCTGGCGCTGCCCAGTTTCGGCGCGTATCTGCCCGGATTGCCGAAAACTCCGGAAAACCGGCTTTTTGGCGAGATTTCCCATTGCCGGGTTCTCAGCGGATACGGAAAACAGGACGGCGATTCTCTGGCGATAGCCTTGAACCTGCTCGGACGGACCGGCGGCAATCCGGACCAGCTGCATAACTTTGCCCGCAATTGTTCGGTTGGCCTGGCTTTGCCCGAAACCGCCCTGCAAGCTTTGATTGACAAGGCCTGGGGACAATATGTCAAGGTCATGCCGATCAGCGGGCAAATGACCTTTGAGACCGCGGAAGTCAATGAATTCATCAACAAGGTGGGCCAGGTTTTCAATATTGTCCAGCGCATCGCTGTAGAGCTGGCTACCCTGGGTTTCGTTGAAACTGAAACGACCTTCCATGGCCTGAAATTCATCCTCGACTATACGGCGGCGTTCCCCTGGAAACCGGAGATTGATTTTCAGGCCGGCAACACAGTTTGCCTGCGCAATGCCCGCACGACCGGCGAACTGCGGCTGCGCGTCCTGCTCGACGTCGAGTGCCGGGTCGAGGTGGATCCCACCGGCTGGCTGCCGGATTTTATCCCCGATATCGAGGTTTCGCACGAACGGCGCCTGATCGAGATTTTCCAGATGTGTCTGCGCATGGACGATGTCGGGTTAAAGGAAGCCAAAGGCACGGTTATTTTCGACGACTTGAGCAATAGCCTGGCCGTGAAACTGACCTCGATCGACCTGGCCCTGGATCTGGCCATCTCCTTGTTTCCCGGCTGCCCGTTCCTGTCTTTCCCTGGCTGGATCCAGAATGTGCTGATCGAACTGGCCGAAAAGATCATTATCGACAATTGCCCAACCATCAAGATCTCGCCGCCGGTTCAGTTCAAACTGCCGCTGGTTTCCTGGCCGGTCAACGTCCGCGGCCGCAAGCTGGGTATCGACGACTTTGAATTGACGGCAACCGCCGATGTCTGGTTTGACGAGCTGAAGCAGGATATGCCCCATGTGCCCAAATACATCGTCAATATCAATAACGGCGAGATCCATCGCCTGGGCTGCAGCGGTCTGCTCGACACCTATGAAGAACACCAGAAAGGATTCCACCT
>DOFA01000225.1 GCA_003532195.1 Clostridiales bacterium | reverse complement strand
ACCGCTGAACCGGACTCCGCCGGATCCCAGTTTTTCATTTGTGTCAGCACCCTGCCCAAGCTGGACGGTGACTATGCGGCTTTCGGCCAGGTTCTGGCGGGCATGGACGTCGTCGACCTGATCGCGTCGGCGCCGAACGGCGGCCTGCCTGACAACCGGCCCAAGTCCAAACAGGTCATGGAAGAGGTATTCTTTGTTACTCCCTCATCCGGGGATTCATAAAACAGGATTTGAGCCCAAAAACAGGATTTGAGTCCAAACGTCCAAACCGGCTCAGGGATTGCCCAGAACCTTGCGCAGCCAGGCAAGCCACCGGTCGCGGGTGGCATCGCTGATCACATGCTCCATTTTGCAGGCGTCCTGCTCGGCAATTGCCTCGTCAATCCCCAGGATTTCAACCAGGAACCGTTTCAGCATGCTGTGGCGCTGCAGGACCCCGACGGCTTGCTTTTTACCCTGTTCCGTCAGGTAAATCTGGCCGTAATGGGCTTGCTCAATCAGCCCGGCCTCCCGCAGGATACCCATCGCCTTATTGACGCTGGCTTTGGAGACATGCAGGTGAGAGGCTATATCAACTGAGCGGACGGCGTCGGTCTTGCCGGTCAATTCAATAATGGTTTCGAGATAATCTTCGCTCGAAGGCGTTAATTTCGTGTTGTTCGTCATTTCGAATCTCCAGGATCGCGCGAAAACTGCCCCAGATTATATTTTTGCAGGAATTTGCGGATCCGCTCGCAATCCGCTGGCGATTCGCAATCCAGACGCAGATCCAGCTTACGGGCAAAGGACAGGATGGCGGAAAAACCGACCAGAGCGGAAAGCATGCTGTTGGCGACCAGCCGGTCGCCTTCAGGGGTCACAAAAGCAACCTGTCCCTGGCACCCATTGATCAATTCGGTAAATTCGTCAATGATGCTCCGCTGCTGATCCACCGTCAATTTCCATAACCTCCTCAAAGCATTTGCGTTTTTTATTGACCTATTGTACACTACCAGATTGTAAAGGTCGATATGCGAATGTTGAATTCTCCCACTTCCACAAGTTTTGGCAGGATTTTACGGTATATTGGCAAAAATCGGCCCGACGGCTGCGGGAGGTGATGAAACTGCTGTTTTTCATAATGAGCCTGGTTCTTAGCCTGACGGTCAGCGGTGTTTTACTGGCAGCCCTGATCAAGAGCTTGAAAATCAACTGGGAAAGGCGAAACCATCGCCCGGTCGGTTACCTGGCGCCGGTTTTCATCATGATGGCTTTCATAGCCCTGACCGTGACCCTGACCGCACCGCGCCTGCTGGATATTCCCGCTCTGGTTGCGCAAACCTATATCATTGATGAAATCGAGCTGCAGCAGGAGGATATCAGCTGGAGCACGATCAACAGCGGCGGCCGGCGGTTTTTCTATAACCAGTGGAAATATAAACCGCAGCCAGACACTCTGTACCGGATATCTTATACCGAGCACAGCCGCTATATCGTAGAACTGGCTGAAATCAGCGAATCGGCGGGCAGCGGAAAATGATCGTCAAGCACGCTGAACTGGCACCAAACAGGCGCTGGCAGTTGGTCGTCAGCGACCTGGACGGCACTTTGCTGGACGCGAAAAACCGGATCTCACCGGAAAACAAGGCGGCAGTAGCCGACCTGGCCGCCCAGGGCATCGCTTTCACCCTGGCGACCGGGCGAACAGACTGGATGGCCCGGACCTATATCAGCCAGCTCAAAGTCCGTTTGCCGGTCATTTCCTTTAATGGCGCCATGATCCGGGACTGTGGCAGCAACAGGGTTTTGTATCAAAGAAGCATATACGGCGGCGAGGTCCGGCAACTGACGGCCTGGCTCGAAGAAAACAAGCTGGACTATCTCTGGTATTCGCCGGATGCCATTTATTATCCCGGACACAGCGAGCGAATCCGCTATATTCGCGCATACAACCGGATGGCCGCCGAATACGGGTCCGGCGGTGTGCCGGTCTTGCCAGTGCCCGGACCGGACAGCCCCAATATCGCCAGCGGGCTGGTCAAAGTCCTGGCAATTCTGCCCGATCCGGATGTCAACCGGCGGATGCGGGATTATCTGGCGGCCCATCCGGCCCTGAACGGCCAGATGAGTTCGGACGTGGCGATGGACATTACAGCTGCCGGGACGTCGAAAGGCCTCGGCCTCAGCATTTTAGCGGATCTGCTCGGGTATCGTCTGGATCAGGTTGTCGCTTTTGGCGACAACGACAATGACATCTCCATGCTGGAAGCCGCCGGACTGGGGATCGCCATGGGCAATGCTTCGCCGCAAGCATTGGCAGCCAGTTCATTCCAGACGACTGACCATGAAAGATCCGGTTTCGCGGCTGGAATTCGCCGCTTCGTCCTGCCGGAAAATCCGGCTGCCAACTGAAAATTCGGATCTATCCTATATCGGCGCTAAGATATATCTGGCAAGATAATCCTTGAGTTATATCCTGGTTATACCAGAGAAGGGGAGGAGATGCCATGAAAGATCCGGCGCCGTATCTTTACGACAGCGATAAGATTTGTTTTTATATTGCCGCCAGCGACCAGGATCTTCTGACCCAGGTCAACCGCCTGATGGTGCGCAGCGGATATATCGGCATTATGGATACCGCCGGGAGGCTGCAATATGTGTTGGACGGGCGCCGGGGCTCGCCTTATGTCACCCGGCGCATCCTCGAGACCACCGGCCGGATTTTACGGGACCAGGCGGACCAGGCTGAACCGGCGCAGCATTATCTGAGCCAGGCTGCCGACCAGGTTCTGGCCGATCACGCGATCGCCCCGGAACTCAAGGGCAGCTGCTATCTCCGCCATCTGCTGCTGCAGGCCGGCCAGGATGAAACCCTGCTGCGGCCGATCAGCA
>DOFA01000054.1 GCA_003532195.1 Clostridiales bacterium | reverse complement strand
GATCGCGGGTTCAGCCGGCCCATGCGTTCAGACCGGGCAGATCATCCGGACCGCCCGAGCCGTCCGGAGCGCACTCCTGATCAATCCAGTGAGCAAAGAACTACTCCGAATGAGTCCCAGCATCGCAAGGAAAGGGATTTCTAAGTCAGCCGATAGAACGGCAATGATCAAACTCCGAACTTTAGTCTGATTTGTTATATGGCTGTTCCTGGCAAACACAATATCTGCCAGGAACAGTTATGTTTTTTACCGCAACATGATGAGCCGTCAACGGGGTTATCAAGTCCTTGACAGGAAACGTAGTAAACATTACAATTGTGAAGGCCGACGGGGTGTAGCTCAGATGGCTAGAGTGCTTGCTTGGGGTGCAAGAGGTCGCACGTTCAATTCGTGTCACTCCGACCAGAATAATTAGCTAAGAGAAGTCGATTTCAAAAAATCGGCTTCTTTGCTTTATATTCTAAACTGAAACAAACCGCCCGCAGGTTCGATTCTTTCCAGTAGTCACCGGCAAATGTGAATGGTATGATATTTGCATGATCGTTTGCCCGCGCGGGCGAACCGGTACAATTCAAGCGGAGGCTCATATGAAAGCCAACCTCTACCCCGGCCGCGGCGTCTGGCCGGATTGGAATGATCCGGATATCCGCCAGCGTGAACAAATGCCTGCTCATGCTTACAGGATTCCGTTTCCGGATCTGGCCTCCTGCCGCCATGCCGTTTCGGACAACCGCCGCAATCTTTCCCCTTATATCATCAATCTCGATCAGGGCTGGGAAAGCCGGTTCTACACCAGCATTTTACAATTGCCGGAAAATATCCTCTCTTTCCGCTCCGGCTTCGAACCGGCTTCTGTACCGGGCGGCCAGTCTGAGGCATCAGAGCTGTACGATGCTGCCGGCCCGGAAAGGTCCGCCGGATATCCGTTTCCGGTCACACCGCCGCATGTGCCCTCGGATATTCCCGTTATCGTATACCGGCGAACCTGCCATTTGCCGCTCGTCTGGAGCGGACTGCGCAAAAGGCTGGTTTTGCAGGGGATACGGGCGGCCTGCCATATTTTTATCAATGGCCGCCTGGCCGGATATACCCAGGGCAGCTGTCTGCCGGCGGAATTTGATCTGACGGCCGGGCTGCATGACGGTGACAATGAGCTGTTTCTTCTGGTTTATCCTTACTGCACCGGAAGCTATCTGGAGCGACAGGATTTCGCAGCCTGCTTTGGCCTTGTGCGGGCAGCCTATCTGGAAGCAGTGCCGCCGATCGCGATCCAGGACATCCGCGTCCGCACCTCGCCGGAGCCGGAAGAGGAGGCCTGGCGTCTCGATCTTACAGTCAGCCTGGTTTCCTGCCGCATTTCCACGGACAGCCCGCAGGTCAGGGTTTCGCTGTGGCAAGACGAGGAATGTCTGACCAATAAGGTCTGGCCGGTCAGCTTGCAGTCTGTGGACGCATCGGATTACGCTTCGCCGGTTCAAACCGAAGGGTTGCTGCAGGCCAGCCTTTTACTGCCGAACATTGAAGGCTGGAGTGATGAATCGCCTCGTTTGTACGACCTTTATATCAGCATCGAGGAAAGAGGCGGCCGCGAATTGCTTTGCACGCACCAGGCAATCGGATTCCGCCAGCTCACCTGGCAGGACCACAAACCCATGATCAACGGACGGCCTTTATCTTTACGGGCAGCCCAATGGCAGGTCGCGCCGACAGATTCGATCCGGGATATGATCCGCCAAATCCGCCAGATCAAGCAAATCCATTTAAATGCCCTCTATATTTGTCATTTTCCGGCAGATCCCATCCTGCTCGAACTTTGTGATATTTTCGGACTCTATGTCATTGATGAAGCTCCTCTGGAGATCAGCCATCCGCTCATGGAAACCGAGATCGGGAATGAACCGGCTTGGCGGGAGGATGCGGAGAACCGGCTGGAAAGGCTTATCCGGCGGGATTACAACCATCCCTGCATCCTTTTCTGGTCGGCGGGCCTTTTTCGCCAGACCGGACCTTTGCAGGATACCCTGGCTGATTTTATCCGAAAACTGGATGACACCCGAGGCCTGCATCTGGTGGATATCCCGGATATAGGCCGCGGATTGGCGGCCGCGCCCGTGCCCGAATGGCTGCCGTCTCCTGAAGGCACGTGTCTTTGCTATTACGACTGGAACCGTCATCTGCCGGTGCTGGATCGGGAACTACGCCAATTTCTCCGGCCGCTGGACATCAGGGCGATCGATGCGGCGGACGGCACTTTCATGATTAAGAACCGTCTGAACTGGACACCGGCCACACAGTTTGATGTGGCCTGGCGGCTGCTTCGCGACGGCAAGCCCGTTCTATCCGGAGAAATCGACAGTATCCGGACAGAACCCGGTTCCGAGCAATATATGGAACTCGCTTACGGCGATCAGAATTTTGATGATGGGTCAGATTACCTGATCAGTTTCCAGTTCTTTTATGCCGATTTCTGTCTGTGGGCAGATGCCGGCGAAGAAGCTTTTTTCCAGGAATTCCCCTTATCATCTGCCGACCGGTCGGAACTGCCGGCTCAATCCAGGTCCGGCGGCCGGCTGCGGCTGGAAGCGGACCGCCATCACCTGATCGTCTCCGGATCCCGTTTCTGGCTGGTTTTCAACCGGCTGAACGGCGCCCTGGAAAGCTGGCGCTGCGGAGACAAGGAACTGATTGCCCCGCCATATGCGGCCAATGGCGGCATTCCTGGTTTGCACGGTACCATCAGCCGCCCTGTGGAGCCCCTGGACGAACGCTGGACTGAGGCCTGGCGTCAGGAGGGTTATCCGGATCTGCTGATTCAGCCCATTTCATCGCAAGAGGACTGCGACGGCCAGACAGCTGTAATCGAAATTGTCCTGCAAATGGCCGCTCCCGGCCGCCCGGCCTGCCTGGAAATGCTTATCCGCCACGAGATCCGGTCAAGCGGCGACCTCAGGGTCTTCACCAGCTTGAGTCCGCTCAAGCAGAATCAGCCGCCCTGGCCCTGCTTTGGCCTTGGTCTGCAGCTCAAGCCGGATTATGACCAAATCAGCTGGTATGGCACAGGACCTTACCCCTGCCTGTCACGCCTGCAGAACAGCCGCCGCTGCGGCCTTTATCGCGGCGGCCAGGTCGATCCGGCCCGAGGGATCCGCCTGCCTGGCAACGAACCGGGATATTTCCCGGATACCCGCTGGCTTGTTTTGAAAGATCAAACGGGCTTTGGCTTGCTGATCCGTTCCGATCAGCTGTTCGGCTTTTCAGTGCGGCCGGCGGGGAAGAATACAACATCGGCAGGGCAGGCGGAGAGCCGCCTGGACCGTCAGGCGCTGACTGTCCAGCTTTACCGGCAGATGAGCGCCGGCCTGCCGGAGAAACCGGTCAAGTCTTCCTGGTACTTCAGCCCAGTTGCTTCAGATGCCGGTAAGCAACCGGCTGAAAAGG
This sequence comes from Clostridiales bacterium, assembly GCA_003532195.1. Taxonomy (GTDB): domain Bacteria; phylum Bacillota; class Clostridia; order Saccharofermentanales; family UBA5734; genus UBA8949. The sequence continues at coordinate 2,023 of DOFA01000054.1, read as the reverse complement.
CATGAATCAAATTTTTCGATTATTATTGGTTTCAATCGGAGCACGATAAGCCCGCCAGTTATTATGTCCGCCGTTGACTGGATGATACGGGGTGAGCGGTCAGTATGGAAACGATAGGACGCATTTGCAGGCGTCTGGGTCTGCGTCCTGGCGATGTTATGGAGCGGAAGTCGGGAACACAACCAAAATATATTTGACCCGCAAAGAAAGAAATAAGTCTGCCCGAATAGGTCCAGTGCAAGGACTCGGCGATTATTTTCCGGGCTCTTTTGATAGCCAAGACCCTGCTGATCCCTATGTATGATGTAGCCTGCATCGGGATCGGTCAGGCTTCGCTATTATACATTTGATTGTATCCAGGAGAATTATTTCCAATACTTTCATTCAAGTACTGTCAACTCATGTCAATTCTTTGACATATTACTTATATACTGACATCCGGTTTATACTTATTCTTTTTATCCCTGCGAAGCAAAGATATAACAAGCACAATTACAGGGATTAAAATAAATATGCCGAGGATTGCGAAAAAGCCCCATGCACCTGATGTTATCGATTCAGGAGAAGAACCTGTCAGCCAACTGAAAAAGATATACAATATGACCAAATCCATGATAAAAAAAATGATTGAGCGCTTCCAAAGACGACCGGTCTGCCAGGATTGCGAATATCCACATTTGGTGCATTTGTGAAATTTCAACCAGGAATAATTACCTCTTGATAAGGATTGCTTTGCATTCTGAACATTTCGGAGAAGGTCACTTTCTGCTTTTGAGCCTATCTTGCCGATTTGATCCTGGCGGTATTTGTCACTGCGAATGTTGCTAACTTCAACACTGCCGTTTCCGATGATTTCTTGCGAAAAATAATTATATTGTCCGCAGTGCTCACACATAAATGTTACAGAGACAGGGTGTTTCAGCTTTTGAGAATAAATCGTCGATCCCATATTACTCACCTCTTAGTCAAACTAATATATAGCATCAAAAAGCTTGCGCCGCTGAGATTGTACTTCGGGAGAACGTCTTAATGCACCTGATTATTTTATATTATTTTGACATAGATTTCACATGACTGCAATATGTAAATGGGTAAAAAAGCAGATGCCGCTCGACCGGCTCCAGCCTTGAAAAAGACATAGAGGGCATAAGACACAAATGAGACACAAAAGCCGATTGTTAAGACTTAGTTTCAAAAAGAAAAGCCTAGAAACTATACAGTCTCTAGGCTAATCTGGCAGGGGAGACGCGATTCGAACACGCAACCGGCGGTTTTGGAGACCGCTGCTNNTGCTCTACCGTTGAGCCACTCCCCTAAGTCGCGAAAACAATCATATCATCCGACTTGTTCAATGTCAACCGCAGTGTTTGCATGTCATTCGGTTGAATGATATCATTTGTATGATAAACAAAATGGCCCTGCAGGGATTGTTTTTTCACTCTGCAGGATGCTGAGGAGGAGACAAAATGATCTTGGCTGTAATCGGCACAGGTAATATGGGCCAGGCGCTGACCAGAGGCTTCCTGCGGCAGAAATTGCTGACGGGGGAATCCTTGCGTCTCTATGACGCGGATCAGAACAAAGCCGGTGAATTCGCCCGCGAAACCGGCGGCAAAGCTTGTGCTTCCGAAGCGGAGGCCGCCGCCCAGGCGGATGTCGTCCTGCTGGCAGTTAAACCACAGGTTATTGAACCGGCTTTAACAGCTTTTGCCGGACAGATGACGGAGCATTCGCTGCTGATTTCCATTGCTGCCGGCGTATCGTTGGCCAGGCTGCGTTCTTTGGCCGGACCATCAGCGGCGATTGCCCGGGTGATGCCCAATACGCCGGCCATGGTTGGCAGCGGAGTCAGCGCGGTCTGCTTTGACCGGGCCAGCCCGCATCAACGTCAACTGGTCAATGACTTGCTGGCCAGCTGCGGCCTGGTTTTTCCGGTCCAGGAAAAAATGATGGATGCCGTGACCGGGTTGTCGGGCAGCGGCCCGGCCTATGTGCTTCTGATGATTGAAGCGATGGCCGATGC
>DOFA01000025.1 GCA_003532195.1 Clostridiales bacterium | reverse complement strand
GAGGCGACATTGGTGATGGCGCCGATCGCAACCACATAGAGCGGTTCAGGCCCCCCGGACAGCGCCAGCCGGACCAGATCGCGGGCGGCCGCACTCTCGCGGGGTGTTATTTCGTCAGCAAGATAATCTTCAGAACCGGTAAAAACCCGGTCGGCCGGATCGATGTCCAGCAGCGAGAAGACATTGAGAATTTCCTGATAGCTCTTGCGCATGCCGTCAGCCGGCCCCGACGACCGGTCGTTATAAAACGGAGCGGCATAGACCGCTTCGAGCAGCAGTCTTTCCGGTGATTTCAACGCATAAGCCAGGGCGAACTGATCATCGATCTCGTTGAAGGTATCGGTATCGAGAACCATGCGAATCCGCCCTTCCGGGGGATTTAGCCTGCGCAGCAGTTGTTCGGATGCAAGTTTTGGGAAATTCATGGGCCGCCTCCTGAAAAATTCCGGCTGCCCGCAAGAGCTGCCGGTCAATTAAATAGCACCTATGATCTTAGCACAAATCATGATTCCGGCACAGGCTCCAGCGCCGGTAAATGATGTGGGCCAGCAAGGCCCGCCGACCGCTCCGGTAATGACAGCCGTTTTTTCATTTGACATTTCACCTCAATCCAGACCGCAGAGGCGGACCGACAAATCCCAGAGTTTTCGTCCGCAGTCCGGATCCAGGGAGAGCCGGCTTGGGCTGAGCGGGGCGCAATTATAGTAATAGCTTCCTTCCGGCTTCCATTCCGCCGGCATTTTACACAGGCAGGTGATGGTGCAGGCCGCTTGGTAAGGGGAAATGCCATGACGCCGNNAACGCCGGCGCAACTGCCAGAACCAGGCCACCAAGCCGTCGGTCCCCTTGGCGCCTATCCCGGTATCTACCAGACCGGGATCGACGGCAAAAGCGCGTACAGGCGACTGGATCTCCCGCCGGTTGAATTCTAAGGTAAAGAGCATATTACAGAGCTTTGACTGCTTGTAGGCAGCCAAACAATTGTAATGCTTCTGCAGCATGACATCCTTCCAGAAAATCCGGGCGCCCCGATGCGAGCGGGAAGACACAGTCAGGATCCGGCCGGCCGGGCTTTGCCGCAAATACTTCAGCATTCGGCTGCTGAGCAGGAATCCGGCCAGGTGATTGACGGCGAATTGTGTTTCGTAGCCGTCCTCGGTGGCCATAAACCAGTTTCTGACTGCCCCTGCGCAGTTGACCAGCACGTCCAGCCGTCCGGCATGGTCTTCCTCCAGGCAGCGGCCGACTTCATCTGCCAGGCGATTGACTTCCCGCTGCGAGGATAGATCAGCGGCGAAATAATTCAGGCAGGCTGACGGATAATATCTGCGGATGGCCTCTTCTGCCTGGTGGCAGCTTTCCATAGATCTTCCCACGCCGATAACCTGCCAGCCCCTGGCTGCCATTTCTTCAGCCGCGGCCAGGCCGATGCCGGAAGTCGCGCCGGTCAGCAAAATTGTCATGCGGCTGTTCTCTGTCGCTCTATTCATTTGAATGACCTCCTATTCCATCCCCTCCGATGATGCTGTCGATGATCTGGCGCAATTCAATCAGTTCGGCTTTGATCTCGGCGAGCTTTTTGCGCCCCTCCGGTGTGATCCGGTAATATTTACGCAGTCGGCCGCCGTACTCGATAGAATAGGTTGTCAGGCAGCCTTGGGTTTCAAAGCGGCGCAGGATCGGATAAAGGGTCATTTCAGCAATATCAAGCTGCCGGGTTATCTTTTCTGTCAGCTCATAGCCATAGGTGTCGCCGCTCTTCAGGATGGATAAAACCATGCCGCCGAGAATCCCTCTTTTCAGTTGCACATCCATATTAATCACCCGCCAATAATATACGACGTATAATATTGTTTGTCAACATGTTTCAGCCAAAAATAATTGATTTTCATTAAGTGAAAATATTAATCAGGATATCCTCTTTTCAAATGTAGATAATGTTATATAATAATGGCAGAGAGAAGCTATAATATAATTATATTAATAATTTAGCTGTCAAAATAAATGAATTTTCCGATTGGCAGCCATGATTAGAGGGAGGAATAATCGATGAATCAATCTACTTTACCGGACTGGCAGAACCCCCGACTGCTCCATCGCCATCGCGAGCCGGCGCACGCCAGCTTTTTCCCTTACGCCAGCCTGCAGGAAGCCCAAACCGGCCAGCGCGGCAATTCGGCCCATTACCGCCCGCTCAACGGCAACTGGCTGTTTTTGTGGTGCGCGTCGCCGCAGCAGGTTCCGGACGATTTTACTGAACCGGATTTCTGCGACGGTTCCTGGGACAGCCTGCCGGTTCCTTCCAACTGGGAAATGCACGGGTATGATCGTCCGAATTATACCAATGTCAATTACCCCTTTCCTTATGACCCGCCGTTTGTTCCGGATGACACGCCGGTTGGCTGTTATCGGAAAACATTTACCTTGCCGGAAAGCTGGTCCGGCAAGAAAATAAGGATCTGTTTTGAGGGTGTTGATTCTTTCTATGAAGTTTATGTCAACGGGCTGTTTGCCGGCTGTTCCAAGGTGCCGCACCTGCCGGCGGAATTCGACCTGACCGGCCTGTCCGTCCCCGGATGCAACCAGCTGGCGGTCAAGGTCTGGCAATGGAGCGACGGTTCCTATCTGGAAGATCAGGATTGCTGGCGTGTGCACGGCATCTTCCGCGAAGTCGCCCTGATTGCCGATGAGCTGCTGCAGGTTGAGGATTTCTGGACTGAGACAGCCCTTGGCCCGGACTGTCAAACCGGCCAGCTGCAGATCCATGTCAGTGTTCGCAATCAGGGGGCTGCTGCCAGCGGGCGTCTGGTCCTGACGCTCTGGCGGATGAACTGGCAGCCGGCCGAAACGCTGGACATCCCGCTGGATCTCGCGGCCGATGCCTGCCTGGCGGTCGACCGCAGCCTGACAATTCCCCGGGTGGCGGCCTGGACACCGGAAACGCCCGTACTCTACCATCTGACGGCAGAATTGCAGGATGCCGGCGGCCAGGCCCGCGTCGTCTATCCGATCCGGATCGGGTTCCGCACGGTCGAGCGGCGCGGACGGGAGGTGCTGGTCAACCAAGTCCCGATCAAGCTGCGCGGTGTCAACCGCCACGACACGAGTTGCCGGCTGGGCCATGTGACACCGCTGTCTGATTTGATCCGGGATATCGAGCTGATGAAGCAGAACAACATCAACGCCGTCCGCACCAGCCATTATCCCAACGATCCGCGCTGGCTTGACCTGTGTGACCAGTACGGGCTGTTTGTCATCGATGAAACGGATCTGGAGTCGCACGGCGACCATATCACCGATTTTGCCCTGAGTTCCGATCCGGATTGGACAGCCGCCTATCTGGACCGCGTGGAAAGAATGATTCGGCGCGACCGCAACCATCCTTCGGTCATCATCTGGTCGATGGGCAACGAATCCGGTTATGGCAGCAACCATCTCCGGATGATCGAGCTGGCCCGCCAGATGGATCCGACCCGCCTGATCCATTATTGCGAGGCTGATTGGGCGCCGGAAGTCGATCTGATCAGCAGGATGTATCCGGTGGCGGTTCGCCTGCCGGGAACCGGACGTACGGACCTGAACCCGCGGGATCTTCATGACCATGATTATTCGGTGGAAGAATATGCCGCTGCGGCCGACCGGCCGTTCTTGATGTGCGAATACGCCCACGCCATGGGTAACGGCCCGGGCAATCTCCAGGAATACTGGGACCTGATCGAGAATAACCCTTCGCTGCTGGGTGGATTTGTCTGGGAATGGGTCGACCACGGCATCCTGGCCCAAAACGAATCCGGACAGCAGTTTTATGCTTACGGCGGCGATTTCGGCGACTACCCCAATGACGGCATCTTCTGTGTCGACGGACTGAATTATCCTGACCGGACACCGCATACCGGTTTGATGGAGTTGAAGCAAGTCCTGCAGCCGGTCAAAACCGAGCTGGTTGACCTGCAGCCTGGCAAAGCCGTGATCCGGCTGACCAGCCGGATGCTGTTTCGCAGCCTGGACTGGCTGCAAGGCCGCTGGAGCCTGCGCTGCGACGATCGGGAAATAGCTGGGGGCTTCCTTGGTGAACTGGATATCCAGCCCGGGAAAAGTTCGGACCGGGAAATCGTTCTGCCGGACCTGGGTCAAAACGGCGACTGGCAGCTGAACCTGGTCTTCAGCCAAAAAATGGATGCACTCTGGGCAAGGGCCGGCTTTGCAGCCGGGCGAGCCCAATTCGCACTGCAAGCTGCCACCTGGCAGACACTGCCGGCGGCAGGCCGGAGCTGTTTGAGCGCCGAAGCCGAGGACGGCCGCCTGATGGTTGAAGGCGATGATTTCTATCTGGAATTCGATCTGGCTCGCGGTCTGCTGACGGATTATATCTGGCAAGACGTACCCCTGGTGTTAAGAGGACCGCAAACCAACCTCTGGCGGGCGCCCACCGACAACGACCGGGGTTTTCACAGTGCGGCCGCGGCCTGGCGGCAAGCCGGCCTGGATCACATTCAACACCGTCTCGCCGCGTGCAGCTGGAACTTGTCCGGCAGCTGCCTGACCCTGGAATGCACGATCGTGCAGGCGCCGCCGATTATCCGGCCGGCCTGTAAGACGCGTATGACTTTTACGGTATTCGCTGACGGCACCATCCGCCTGGATTGTCATTTTGAGCCGAATTCCGCTTTGCCTTATCTGCCGCGTCTCGGTACCTGCTGGCAATTGTCCGGCCATTTGGACCGGGTATCCTGGTATGGCCGCGGACCACAGGAAAGTTATCCGGACAAGAAAGTAGCAGCCCCAGTCGGCTTTTACCAGGCTGATGTGGCTGACCTGCACGAACCCAATGTCCGGCCGCAGGAGAATGGCGCCCATGCCGACACTACCCTGGTCGCCTTGACCAACGAACTGGGTCTGGGCTTGCTGTTCAGCTGCCAGCAGGGATTATCGTTCAGCGCCCATGATTACAGCGATGAAATGCTGACCGCTGCCAACCACGATTACCAGCTGGAACATGACGACAGCACGACCTGGCTGAATCTCGACGTCGCCCAAGGCGGCCTGGGCAGCAACAGCTGCGGACCGGAACCGCTGGCCCAATATCGTCTGCAGCCGGAACCGCGCGACCTGAGCTATACGGTCTGCCCCTATGCCGAGGGGATTCATGACTTCTTCGACCGCGGCAGAAACCTGAAAAACAGCTGACCTCACCGCATAGGGCAATACTGATCCCAGCGGCGGCCGGAGAACTGCGAATGCCCCCGGTCGCTGCTTTTTCGCGATTATTTCATCGCAGGCAAACCGGCTGCGCCCCCGGGCATTTGATTTCTTGACGGAAAAGTCATCGAATTGTAATATAATTCATTGCATCTGCACAAGAATATGAGTACAATATGTAGTATCTTAAAGATCAAGAGTACACAAGATATGGGTCGAATGGATACATTTGGCTGGCCGTTACCGGACCGGCCTGAGGAGGCTGACGCATGATTACCCAGATCCGCAAACGAGATGGACGTGTTACACCCTTTAAGAACGAGAAAATAACCTGGGCAATCTTCAAGGCTGCGACAGCTGTCGGCGGTAACAATTGGACCCTGGCCGAGGAACTGACCCGACAGGTCATCGATCTGGCTGATG
>DOFA01000114.1 GCA_003532195.1 Clostridiales bacterium | reverse complement strand
GGCGCAAACCGTGCGGATACAGGTTGCGTTCTGGTGCGCCTTCATCATGTCAAACACGTGATAGGTTGGCGTGACGATCAGTTTTTCGCCTTCGCTCATGAAAAGCGAATGGATGTAATTGATCAGCGCCGTGAGATTGGCCATTTTTACGACGTCGCAGTAATTGTTGAAAATGTTGAGTATAATGGCGGCGACCAAGGCCTCGCGCATGGTGCCGATCTGGGAATACATGGGTTTTTTGAACCAGGGCCCGCCTGAGTTCAGGGTTGTCCAGTGTCCCCACTCGTCGATAACCAGGCCGACGTGCCGCTTAGGATCGAACTCCTGCAGAATCGTCAGGTGATCCTCGATTACTTTCACAATCCCGATCGAGTCGATGATCGACTGATACCACTCCGCCTCGGAAAACGTGTCATCGTGGCCGTCGGCCATGCTATAATAATGCAGCGAATAACCGTCCAGCCGTTTGCACCATCCGGGCGCGCGGCTGTTGAAGCTTGCGAAGAACCGCCGCGACGAGTCGATGGTGGCCCAGGTGGGGCCGCTGGCGATCATCTCGCGGTTCTCGAGCAGCGGGTGTGAGATGGACACGACCCGGGAATAGGCCGCGCAGTATTCTTCGGGCGTCATCATGCCGCCATGTTCATTGTTTTCATTGCCCAAAGCCCAGTATTTGACATTGAAAGGTTCCGGCGACCCGTTTTTCCCTCGCAGTTTTGCCAGGCTGGTCGTACCCTTGGGCATATTGCAGTATTCCATCCACCGGAACGATTCCATCGGAGCACTGCCGGCGACATTCAGGGTGATATACGGATCCGCGCCGGTCAGCCGGCAAAACTCGATAAATTCGTGCGTGCCAAAGTCATTGACCTGAACTTTGTGGTTACCCCGGTAGGCTACGCCTAACGTGACAGGCCGCTTTTTTCTAGGCCCGATGCCATCCCGCCAGTCGTAGACTTCGGATGTGCAGCCGCCCCAGCGGAAGACCGGCGCCTGAATCACCCGCAATTTTTCCACAAGTTCCTGGCGAATACCGTTTATGTTCGGGATGGCGGAATTTTCTCCCACCCATATGCCTCCGTCAATCAGCGAACTGATGTGTTCAATAAAGAAGCCATAGATGTTTTTCGAGATGACGCCGATTTTCTCCGGATATATGACATGTATCCTGTCCATAATATTATCTCCTATATTAATCGATAGGCGTGTCTCAGTCTATATCAGCTAGGCCAGCTTTGCCCAGATCAGACCGGCAATCCCGGCCATTCCCTGGTCAGAAGGATGACCGGCCACACCTTTATGCCAGAATAGCCCGAGAGCCATATTATTCTCATCTTGAACCAGTGATCCGATTTCGACAAATGTACACCCTTTAGCGGCTGCCGCTTCCCGCATCAGCTGATCCGTTTTCTGTTTCGGCCAAAAGCAGCTGGCGCAGACCATCCGGCTTTGGCCTTCGGGATTAAGATAATCGAGCAGGTTTTGATAATAATGGCCGAAGTGATTGGATTCGACCAGATTTTCCAGGACATTGTCGCCGATGCAAAGAATAATCAATGCGGCTTGAAAATCTCTGATTTCATCCATTTTGGCCAGATCGAAATCCCAGTATTGCTGCTCGAAGCCAAAATCATTGGTAACCAGGAAACTGGCTCCCGCATGGACCTTCTTAATCTGGCGCATTAGCGTGTGAACATAATCCTTATCCGCTGCTGAGGCAGCCATGCCCCAGTTGCCGGACCAGCCGATCTCCTCTTTGGGCGGATGCCGGGTGATGCTGTTGCCCATAAAAACAACGCGATCAAAGAGACTCATGATCATAGACCTCCTGTGATGGATCCAATATTAAACGTATGACCGATCTTAATTTTTTATTGGTGATTGGTACGAGCCCGCCGAGGCGGGCTCGTACACCGGGATAATATTAATTACTCATACCACTAATAGTTTGCAGCGTCCTGAAAGCCTACCCGCTCAAGCGGGGCGGTAAATATTAAGGTTTTGCCATACCACTTTCCCGCAGGCTTTCTCGGCTTATTGATTTGCCAGGTAGGCGTCGTAGGCGGTCTGGTAGATCTGGACGTACTCTTCGATGCCCAGGGTTTTCAGCTGCGCGTAGAACGCATCGATGTTATCCAGCGATTCTTCGCCCATGATGAATTTTGCTTCCATGGTCGTGATGTAGTCGACGATCGGTGTTTTCAGCTCATTGGCCCGCTCCAGCTCGTCAGCGTCGAGGAACAAGGTCGGCAGCCACAGTTTTTGATAAGGTGCGACGTTTTTGATTAAACTGCTCCGCCAGGAGGTTTCATTGTCGGGCAGAGGAACTGAACCGCCCATGATCGCGTCTGCTTCAGCCTGGGTGTACATCGGGCCGACTTGTACCGCCAGTCCGGCTTTGGCATTTAAGTAGGTCCACAGATCTGTCCCGTCCGGGGTGGTGAATGACCACGCACCATCAACAATGGCGCATTTGGTCGGTTCCCATCCGTCGACCGGATATTGCGGCTCAAGCGTATCCGAGGTCAGAGGTCCGACGAAGGCCAGAAGGTTGATCCCCTCTTCAAAAAAGACGTTGGCCATCCGGATGCAGGCTTCCGGATATTCTGTGTCATAGGAGATGGCAAATGAACCTTGGAAAATGTTTGAATTGACCGGCCAGACTTTCGTGCTGTTGTAGGCGCTGGTCAGCGGCGTCAGAGCTTGATACTGTTTGTATTGCGCCGGATCAGGCATGTAGACGAAGGGAGCGGACATCGGCGAAAGCCCGACGGTGTTCTGCGCCAGTTTGGCGTTGAATTCTTCGCTGGTCATCGTATAATGGTCCTGATCGAGCAATCCTTCTGCCAGCAGCAGTTTCATATATTCCAGGTAATGGATATAGTTATCATCCATGGCGCCCAGATTAATGCTGCCATCATCTTTGGTAAAAAAGTTTGTCGTGCTGGATGTATTCATGCCCAGAGCGGTCAGAATAATCACTGCAGAGTTGCTGGTTCCGCCTTGCGGAACATACCCGAGCATGGGGATTTCATCATTTTGGCCATTGCCGTTGGGATCGTCATTTTTGAAAGCGGTCAGAACG
>DOFA01000190.1 GCA_003532195.1 Clostridiales bacterium | reverse complement strand
GGAAAACCGCGGTTATACCGAATACAACCTTGGCTGTCCGATCTTGGAGGCTTGCGGCCATCTCGGCAAATATTTCTATACGAAAAATGTGGACTATAAAACACTGCAGCATATCGACGTCGCCGGTCTGATCAACGATGCGGATGTCCTGATCAATCTGTCCCATGTCAAGGGCCACGGCAGCTGCGGTTATGGCGGCGCCTGCAAGAATATCGCCATGGGCTGCGTGACCGACCGGACCCGCTATGAAATCCACTCGCTGGAAGGCGGCATTACCTGGCAGCCGGATTTGTGCACCCATTGCGAACAATGCATCGCAGCCTGCAACCACAACGCCAACCGGTTCGACGAACAAGGCGTCTACCAGGTAAACTATCATAATTGCACAGCCTGCCAGCATTGCGTCAAGGTCTGTCCGGCCGGAGCGCTGGTCCTGACCGGCCAGCACTACCTTGATTTCCAGACCGGCATGGCGGTCTGCACCAAGGCCGTGCTTGACACCTTCGATCCGGCGGACATTTACCACATCAATTTTCTGATCGCCATAACCGCCGTTTGTGATTGCTGGGGCATGACCACCCCTTCCCTGGTGCCGGACATCGGCATCATGGCATCCCCCGATATTGTCGCTGTAGAAAAAGCATCGCTGGATGCTGTTAAAATCGAAAACCTGATCCGGAACGGCATCCCGACCGGTCATGAAATGACTGGCCAGGGCCATCTGTTTGAGCAACTGCACGGTAAAAATCCCTTTGTCCAGGTGAATGAGCTGGAGAGGCTGGATCTCGGCCGGCAGGAGTATGAATTGGAAAAGGTGCTGTAAAGGCAAAGCAATCCGCCAGCAAGCTACGCCGCCATGTTACCCGTTATGGCTTAAAATTCCTGATCTCATCTGCCATCGCATAGACATTCTCGACCGGCGTCCCATGCACGATGGCATTTGATGGACCCGCGATGTAATTATAGCCTCCTGATTCAACCAGTGTGTCACGTGTTTCATCACGAACTTGCTGCGGTGTACCGTTGTTCAGGGTTATTGAACCGATGTTGCCCAGGATGATGGTTTCCGGATACTTTTCGCGCACGCAGCCAACCGTCATGGAAGCATGCCGATCAACTTCACCATAAGCCTGAACCTTGGCGTTTTTAAATATGGAATCGCATAAGCCCCACATGTTGCCATCAGAACGATAGCAGTAAATCATATCAAGCCGGTTGCACTCATCAGCAAGGATTTTGAGGGCGGGTTCAAAGATGAAACTGAATGCCTGTGGTGAAATGATGGGACCGGTCTGGGAGGCGATGTCGGATCCGGCATTGATGAACCTGAAACCGTGCTTTTTGAACCATCCGACTTGTTTCGCCTTATCCTCGGCCATCTTCAGATAATAATCCCGCAGCAGTTCGGGTTCCAAAGCTATGGCCTCCAGCCAAGCAACCTCGCCGATTGAAAAGCCAAGGCTCAGACCGCCGGCAATCATGGCATAACCGTTGCCGGCCTTGTTCTTGAGGGTGAGTTGATCTTTGTATCGCTCAGTAAGCTCATCATCTGTCAGGCAGGTTTGATGATTCAAGCTGTTTTTCAGTGTGATGATCAATTCATCAACATCACGGTAACCTTCCGTAGATCTGACCGTACCATAAGACTGAGGCTCCGGAAAAAACCGTTTGACAGTATAACGACCATTCTCGTCGCCAAAAAGCAGGGTGTTATCATCAATCTTTCTGGTTGGCCGCCTGCCGTTGCGCCATGCTTCCCGAATGACATCAACTCCCAGCTCTTTTGCCAAAGCCAAAGTGTCTTCGATGTACTTAGAGACGAACTCCTCATGCGCCTGTTCGCCTAGCAGCCAGGATGACTCTTCCCTGAAGTGCAGACTGTCTCCACCCGTGTATGCCCCATAGCCCAGAATTTCGGAAGCAACGGAACAAACAACGGCGGGAATATACAACGGCATTCTGTCAGGTTTTTTGTGATCAAGCGTAGTGTTGAAACGTTCAAAGGAATTCATGCCGTTTTCTCTACCCCAAAACGCCGCAACTGGCCAGCAGCACACCGATAACCGTGAAAACGACAATCGTCACGACGCTGGTGATGATTAAACTCTTGCCCAGGTCATCTTCGCCGCGAGCAATATAAATGCATCCCAGAATGATCCCGATTATCGGGATGAGAACGGAGACGAGATACATCCAGCAGCCGCCAGCTGCCGCCGCATGGGATGAAGCATCATGTGAATAATGATTGTCATCATAGACAGCCAGGCGATTGCCGCAGTTTTCACAGGTCTCTGACTTGCCTGAATACAAGGTTTTGCATTTGGGGCAAATTTTTTTGTAAGTGCTGGCAGCGCCAAGCGACGCCTTGCACTTAAAACATTCAGACCGGTTTTCACCGTTCAGCTCACCGCATTTCGGACAGGTTTTCATAATCTGCATCGCTCCTGTTTAATATGGATTTCATACATGGCTGTTATCTCCAAAGACATCTTTCATACCGGCCGAAGGTCTTTTCCCAGATGCTATGTCATCTGATTCATCCAAGAGATAACGAATTGCTGTTTTAATTTGCTGACTCTGCTCGGTAAACTTCTGGATCAGTGTATCGCCTGTCAACCCTTGGGCTGCCAGATCCTTTAAAATCTCAACCGAAAATTCGTTTCTCTCCTGTAACAAGAGTCTTTTTTCTGTCGCAGCCAATTAATCGTCTCCTTTTGTTATTCTTAAATATATTATCATAATTTCAGCATAACAATGAATATAGGCTGTATGAATATCAATGATGAATGCAACGCTGGCATATTTGTCCTTTTAATGCTAGAATCTAGTTGTATCAATCAGAATCTGATGGAGATGATCATCATGACAAACAGGCGGAAACATAGAATATGCGCTTTGCTGGCGATCGTTCTCTTTGCCGTTCTGGCTCCTGTGCTTCAAGTGTCCGGCCAGGACGGTTCGCCCAAGGTGACTGTCGTTGTTATTGACGGGGAAATTACCCCGGCCATGGCGTCTTTTCTGGGAAACGCCATTGACGCCGCCAACCGTGACGGGGCGGACGGCATCCTGATTGAGATCAGCACCCTGGGCGGACAAGTGGCTTCCGCCATCGAGATGCGCGACGCGATCATCGCTTCGGACATCCCGGTCGCGGTCTATATCGGCGATAGGGCGATTTCGGCCGGCGCTTTGATATCCATTGCCGCCGATACGATCATCATGGCCCCGGGCAGCCATATCGGAGCAGCCGAGCCCATCCCCAACGACGCCAAGTCGGTGGCCTATGTCAGCGGCGAATTCCGGACCACTGCCGAAAAAACCGGCCGGGACCCGGAGCTTGCTGCAGCCATGGCCGACGCTGCGATTGAGATCGAAGGGATTGTCGACGCCGGGGAGATTCTCGACCTCACTGCCCAGGAGGCCAATGATCTGGGCTTTGCGGATTATATTGCCGGAAGCCGTAGCGAGGCGTTGCAGTTGCTGGGCTGGCAAAATGCTTCCGTGACCGAAGTTGAACCGGATTTTAAATATCGCATTGCCCATTTTCTCACCAGTTATGAAGTGGCCGCGATTCTCCTGCTTATAGGAATGATCGGCTTGATTGCGGAGCTCTTTATTCCCGGATTCGGCGCAGCTGGCATCCTCGGCATAATCTGTTTCGCTCTCTATTTCGCCGGAGGATTCCTGGCCGGGCACACCGAATGGTGGTCGATTCTTATTTTTGTCGCCGGCATCATCCTCATATCGATTGAAATCATCGTGCCCGGTTTTGGCTTTTTCGGAATAGCCGGGATCATCGCCTTGTTCGTCGGCATCGTTTTCGCAGCGCCGACAGCCGGTCAGGGGATCGGCGTCCTCCTGATTGCCATCGTCGCCGCATTGATTGCCATACCCATTTTCTTTAAAATTTTTGGCCGAACTAAATTCATGCGCCGCCTGGTCTTAAACAATGCTGAAACCGGCGATCAGGGCTTTACCTCGGTGGAAACGAAAAGCGACCTGCTTGGCAAAACCGGCGTCGCCCTGACCGTGCTCCGGCCAGCCGGCAGTGTCTCGCTGGACGGGATCAGGGTCGACGCGGTCGCCGACGGTGAATTTATCAATCCGGGCACTCAAGTTAAAGTGATCCGGATGGTCGGATCCAGTGTGGTCGTGACGACGCTTCAATAAATCCGCTGTCCGCCGTTTCCTGACGATCCAAAACCAGCCTTCGTTTCTGGAAAGGCGCCTGTCTTGCCGTAATCCACAGTTTGGGCTGCAGGTCCAGGTTTTCCTTATCACAAGCCAGCACAAACACCTCGATCAACTTGCCTTTTACGGATGATTCCACGGGCAGGTAATAGGTATAATTGCTGTCTTTTTCCACAACCTTGTAGATGAAGTTATTGGCTGGGTATGAGGGCGCGCGGTCGGGGCACCCCGCATAGGCTCCGCCGATTTTTGCTGCCGCATAGGCGCCTTCAATCCCATGTTTACCCTGGATGGCAATGCACAGGACGCTCCCCGGTGCAACTTCGTCCAGTGTTATTTCGGCCTGCCAGGCCTTTTGCACCGCCGGAAGATTGGACCGGAACAGGTTGGAGGCGCGCCATTTGGACGTGTCCAGCTCCTGGCCATCCCGATACCCTTTCACGCTGTTCATCCTGCCTGGCATGGCATCCACGATGTTAATCCCGTGCGTGTTGCCGCCCATCTTGAAATAACGCATGCGGCCAGTGACCGGGATATGCATGTTCATGTCCGCCAGGAAACGCACGGTCCGCCAGGAAACGAGATCTTCGGACACATAAGCCTGGTAGCCTGCCGCACTGCACATCGGAGCCAAGCCATAGCGGTCGCCGGTGTTCAGGACCAGTTCGTCCACAGCGCAGACCTCACCCAGATCCAGGCGGAAACAGCCGGCGTCTACAGTTACCTCGCCGATACCGCGAAACAGCGGGCAAGGCCAGAACCCGGTGTCCGGCCGCCCATCAAACAGGTTTTTATCCCAAATTCCCCGCTCAAGAAAATCAGGCTGCCGGAAGAAAGCCTCCTGTGCCTTTCGCACCTGAGGGATGGCGGACCAGCCGCCGGCGCGTTCAAAGGAGCGGACTTCCATGGCATTGTTGTCCGCGGCAAAGACTGTCGCTTCATAGAGCGCTGCCGCATCCGCCGGGACTTCTATGGAGCGGAAATCTGGAAGTTTAAGGTGGTATGGTTTCGCATATGGCTTTCCGGGAAAGTCGACCGTGATTGGACCGTCGAACAGCGCCATCATTTCTTCTCCGTCCAGCCGGGCGGATTTAAAGCCCGCTTTCCCGATCAGCGAAAGGTTCGCCGATGAACCGGGCAAGCCCAGCAGCTCGATCTCCACCGGTTTGCCCGGCAGGTCGCGAATCACCTGGTAGTCGGCGCCGGAAACACCGGGCTCCTCGCACGGCGCCGTGCCGGCATAGAGCAGGCAGGCGCGAAAAGACTCTACCGGAGCCATGACAGTCGTTCCATAGGGGAAGACCCCCAGCAGCTTCTCGGTCGGATGAAGCTGCCGCAATTCTACTTCCTTGCCGGGCGCAAGACCGATTTCCCCGTCAAGTTTGATCGGGTAGGCGGTCCCTGTCCAGGTCAAGTTGCGAAGGACAATAAAACGTCGGGCGGCATCACCCCGGGCGACGGCGTACGGACCGTACTGATCCGGGAGTTCCAGTCCATTGATCAGAATGCCGCCGTAGCGGCGATGCAGGTTGAAGAGTCTCGCCAGCTTGGGATATTCATCATCGCGCAGCAGCCAGGGACTGCCATAAATTTCCGGAGATAAAATCAGATCGCGGCCAAAAGCGGTCAGCACCATTTCGTCGTCCCAGCCATCGAGGCAGGAGGACAGGCAGACGCCATGATCCTCCAGAAGCCGCTCCATCCCCGGTACCAGGCCGCGAACCATGGCCGCAGCCCGATGGTGC
>DOFA01000254.1 GCA_003532195.1 Clostridiales bacterium | reverse complement strand
TGCCGGCTGTCCTGCTGATATCCCTCTGTTTTCTGGTTATGGGCATTGAGCTGATTACCAGGCATTACGGCCAGGGCGTGTTCAAACTCAACTGGTCCCTGTTCGTCATGATCCCTTGCCTGGCTGCCGCCCTGGCCTGTCTGGCGGTGGCCCGGCGCCAGTCGATCCGCGAGGAGATCAAAAGGCGTCTGCACCTCTGACCTGCACATCTGATCCGACATTGACAAAATGCCCTAAAAACCTAACTGATTTTTCTGACAATATTGCCAAATTGTTACGAGTCAATGGCAATTAAATTGACGCCGGGCTTTATGATCGGTATAATAGGCTCCAGAACCGGATTTTTCGGTTATTCTTGATCCAATGGAGGCCTCATGCCAAAGTTCAAAATCAAACTTTACCGGATCCGCACCCTGACTGTGATGGCGATCCTGTCCGTGATGATGGTGCTGCCGGTATTCGGCCAGCCGTTCGGCCTGGCTTTTTTACGTGAGGAAACATCAGCTCCGGCAACCGCGGCCATTCAGGCTCCGGAGCAAACGATTAAAGCCGGACTGGCTCTGCCGGAAGGCCTGGTGGACGCCAGCCTCGATTTCTCCCGCAGCCTGGATGAGAATACGGTCAGCCTGGACGTCAAGGCCCCGGATGTTCTCGACGATGAAGAACAGACCGGTTCGGGCGGGGACGAGGATCCCTTCAACGCCCTGCCGGAGGATATCCTTCTGCTGCAGCAAGGCGAACAGCCCTTGCCGATATCCGCGACCCTGGCGCCGGTTTACGAGGAAGTCAACTACATCTTGTATATCAACGCCAACCAGCTGAACCTGCGCGCGGAGCCTTCGACGGAATCTGAGATCGTCGCCGTGATGAGGTTCGGCGATAAAGTGACCTGCGTCGGCCAGAACGAGAACTGGATGAAGGTGACCTTCAATGACCAGACCGGGTATCTCAAGACCGAGTACACCAGCCAGACGATGGTTTTCAAGGACACCAAACAGACCGTCTATGTCAAGTCCAGCAAATTGAATCTGCGTTCCGGACCGTCGACCAACGACAGCATCATCGCTCCCCTGACTTATATGACCCGGCTGACCTGCATCGGCATCGGCGACGGCTGGTCCAAAGTCAAGACTTCGTCCGGTAAAATCGGCTATGTTTATTCCGAGTATCTGACGACCCGGGCAGCGACAAGCTCATCCGGATCCACGTCCGGAACCGCGCCGGTTAACAGCAGCGGCAACCGGATTGTTGACCTGGCTTACAGCGCCCTCGGCGTCCCGTATGTTTCCTGCGGATCGAGCCTGAGCGGCTTCGACTGCTCCGGCCTGACTTCCTGGGTTTACCGCCAGGTCGGGATCACCATCCCGCGCTCGACCAGCGGCTATTACACGATCGGAACCGGCATCTCCTACAGCGGGATCCAGCCAGGCGACATCCTGTGCATGGACACCCGCCGAAATGACGGCATATCTTCGATCACCCATGTCGGCATCTATGTCGGCAACGGCTATATGATTCATGCCTCTTCGACCAACCGCAAGGTTGTTCTGCAAAATGTCAGCCAATATCTTGGCTGGGGCGTCAAGCTGATAACCGTACGCCGGATCACTGGCTGACCTTGATCTGATGATTGTGACGGATTCTTTGCATCAATTGTGGTTGCCCGCGGATGATTGATCCCGGGCAACCATTTTATTTTCGGTGACTGCCGCCTTACCTCTTGAGGATCACCGGGGAAATGCCTATAATGTATATTTGCATGCGTGCCGCTCCGGGGCTCTCCAAACGGCAATGCTGCGCAGAACCAGAAAGGACGTGCGACAAGGATTATGGCAAAACGATCATTTTCCCGCACAGGAGTCAAAGCCCGCCCGGTGACCTTTTTCATCGTTGCCGGCATCATTCTCCTGTGTCTCGTCATCTGTCTGACCGGAGCCAAATTACCGATCCCCGGGCAGAAGGAGCTTGTCAATCTCTACAGCATCTCGGAAATCCGCTTTGGCATCGATATCAGCGGCGGCGTCGAGGCTGTCTTCGCCCCGAAAGATTACGGCGGCGAGGTCAAGTCCTCGGACCTGGAATCAGCCCGCAGCATCCTGGAACTGCGCATGGACAACCTGCAGATTCTGGACCGCGAAATCACGGTTGATAAAACCAAGAACCGGATCATCGTCCGTTTCCCCTGGCAATCCAGCGAAACGGAATTCAATCCGGAAGCCGCTTTAAAAGAATTGGGCGAAATGGCGCTCCTGACCTTCCGCGATCCGGATGGTGCGATCGTTCTCGAGGGATCGGACGTCAAGGAAAGCAAGCCGGCGATCGATACATCTTCTTCCAGTTCCGGCGACCCGATTGTGACGCTGGAACTGACCGATGCGGGGGCAATCAAGTTTGCGGAAGCGACCGGCAAACTGGTCGGTAAAGCGATCTCCATTTACATGGATGAAACCCTGATATCAGCGCCGATAGTTAATAAACAAATCACCGGCGGATCAGCCTATATTGAAAACATCGGGACCATCGAGGAAGCCATAGCCCTGGCGGAGAAAATCAATGCCGGCGCCCTGCCGTTTGCCCTGGAAGCGATCAGCAGCAACTCGATCAGTCCGACTCTCGGCCGCGACGCCATGCAGGTCATGTTGTCCGCCGGCCTGGTCGCCTTCCTCCTGATCTGCCTGTTTATGCTGCTCTACTACCGGCTCCCCGGATTTGTCGCCTGCTGGGCGCTGCTCGGCCAGGTTGCCGGCATCCTGCTGGCTATTTCCATACCGCAGCAGACCCTGACTTTGCAGGGCATCGCTGGTATTATCCTTTCGATCGGCATGGGCGTCGATGCCAACGTGATCATTGCTGAGCGCATCAAGGAAGAGCTGCGCACCGGCGCCTCCTTGCAAACATCCTTGAACAATGGCTTTACCCGGGCTTTCTCATCGGTCTTCGACGGCAATGTCACCGTCTTTATTGCCGCGGTTGTCCTGATGATTTTCGGTTCCGGATCCATGCTATCCTTCGGCTACTCGCTCCTGTTCGGCGTCATCCTGAACACTATAACGGGCGTCGTCGCTTCCCGACTGATGATCGGATCCCTCAGCCAGTATAAAGCCCTGCAGAATCCCTGGCTCTATGGCGCAAGGAGGGTGAAAGCCAATGTTTAGTTTTTACAAGCATCGCAAATGGTATTTCCTGCTGTCCGCCGTGCTGCTGCTGACCGGACTGCTGGTCGCCATTTTATTTGGCATCAAGCTGGACATCACTTTTAAGGGCGGCAGCATTCTGAAGTATTCCTTCACAGGAACGATCGATCTGCAAAAGACGGAAGATGCCGTCAGCGAGGCCATCGACCTGATCGTCACCTGCCAGGAGACATCCAGCTTCAGCAGCGACGCGACTAACCTGGTCATCAATGTTGCCGGCAACCAGGCGCTGTCCCTGGACCAGCAGACCGCAATCCAGGATGCCCTGGCTAAACTTTATCCGGACATACCCTTTAATCTGGAGTCGTCCAACCTGGTCGATCCTTTCATTGGCCGGGAACTGCTGGTCAAAGGCCTGTGGGCGATCTTGATCGCCTCGGTGCTGATTGTCGCCTATGTCTGGTTCAGTTTCCGCAGCATGTCCGGGCCGTCAGCCGGAGTTATGGCCTTGGTGGCCCTGTTCCATGATGTCATCCTGGTGTTCTTCGTTTTCGTCGTCTTGCGCATCCCCCTGAACGAATCGCTGGTGGCGGTTATCCTGTCCATCCTCGGTTTTTCGATCAATGACACGATTGTCGTCTACGACCGGATCCGGGAGAATGAAAGGCTGACCAAAGGCAAAATGCCGCTGCCGGATCTCGTTGATTTGTCGGTCAACCAGTCGCTGACCCGATCGATCAACACCAGTTTATGTACCTTCGGCGCGGTTACCGTGGCCTATATCTTTGCGGTTATCAACAATATTGACAGCATTAAGGAATTTGCCCTGCCGATGATGATTGGCTTGATCAGCGGCTCCTACTCCACGATCTTCCTGGCCGGACCGCTCTGGGTCATGTGGAAAACCCGCAGCGGGCGTACCGGATACTGAGTTTCAGGCCGCTGACCGAGAACTTTGACGAGGTGATCCGATGATGCAAAAGATTGTGGTCATGCCGGATTCCTTTAAAGGTACGGTTCCCTCGACGGATTTCTGTGCAATGGCGGCGGATTTGATCAGCCGTTATCTGCCCGGCTGTTCGGTGGTCAGCATACCTGTTGCTGATGGCGGCGAGGGAAGCGTCGATTGTTTCCTCACAGCACTGGGCGGCCAACGGATTGAAGTGCCGGTCCAGGGCCCGTTATTTGAGCCCATCACTTCCTTTTTTGGCTTGATTCATGATAGTACAGCTGNNGCAGCCGCTTTGGATCGCGGCTGCCGCAAAATTATCATCGGACTGGGCGGCAGCTGCACCAACGATGGCGGCTGCGGCGCGGCCGCGGCGCTGGGGGTTGTCTTCCGTAACAGCCGCGGCAGTGAATTTGTGCCTGCCGGCGGCAGTTTGTCCGAAATTGCCGGCATCGATTGCAA
>DOFA01000088.1 GCA_003532195.1 Clostridiales bacterium | reverse complement strand
GCTGGCGCCCGGCGGCCAGGATGATCCGGGGGATTTGGCCATCCGGCAGGCGTATGGCGGCGGCATCAAGGCCCAGGATCGCCTGGTTGATCGTCCGGGCGCCCAGGCTGC
Source organism: Clostridiales bacterium (assembly GCA_003532195.1). GTDB lineage: Bacteria > Bacillota > Clostridia > Saccharofermentanales > UBA5734 > UBA8949. The sequence goes on along the minus strand of DOFA01000088.1, from coordinate 2,597 downwards.
CGCCCATAGCCAGGATGACGGGCTGCTGCGAATCGATTTCCAGAGAAGCTCTGGCGGTTTGGCGGTCCTGGCGGAAAAAGGCCTCGCGCACCGGATTTCCGGTCAAGGTTATGGCCGCCCGGGTGCGGAAATGCTTTTCTGTTCCGGGGAAACTGATGCAGACCGCCTGGCTGCGGCGGGCCATGAGGCGGTTGGAACGGCCCGGGAAAGCATTCTGTTCATGCAGAAGCACCGGTATGCCCAGGCCGGACGCCGCCGCGACAACCGGGCTGCAGACATAGCCGCCGGTGCCGATAACCGCGTTGGGCCGGAATTCTTTGAGCAAGCGGCGGCATTGCCGGTATCCAGCCGCATAGTCGGCCAGCGCCGGAAAAAGTTCTTTCGACAGCCGGTTTGGCAAGCCGCGGGCGCGGATAGCCGTAAAACTGAAGCCAGCCCGGGGAACCAGGTCGCTTTCCAGTCCGCGGGCAGTGCCGCAGAAACGGATGTCGGCATCCGGACAGTCGCGGCGGATCTGTTCGGCAATCGCCAGCGCCGGATTGATATGCCCGCTGGTGCCGCCGCCGGCCAGCATGAAACGTAAAGGGCTCATGGCTGCCGCCCCTCCCTGGCTGCCGGCCGCCCCTCCCCGGCCGCCGCCGGCCGGCCGGCCCTGGCTGATGCCAGGCCCTGCTGGCTGCGCTGACCGGTTCGCGACACGCCGAGGATGATGCCGATCGCCAGAAGAAAGAATAGATTCGAGGTGCCGCCATAGCTGAAAAAGGGCAGCGATATCCCCGTCGGCGGCAAGGTTTTGGTCGCTACGCCGATATTCAGGAAAGCCTGGATGCAGATCAGCATCGTGTATCCGGCCGCCAAAATCCCCATGAAAGGATTGGCAGCTTTCAGCGCAATGCTGACACCTATGAACATAAAGAGAATAAACAGCAAGATGACGCCCACCGTGCCGATGAAGCCGATTTCCTCGCCGATGATCGCAAAGACAAAATCATTGTGGGCTTCCGGCAGGTAGTTGTACTTCTGCCGGCCGGAACCCAGGCCCACCCCGGTCAGTCCGCCGGAGCCGATGGCGATCACCGACTGGTCGACCTGATAAGTGTCATCAGAACTGGCTTGATCCGGATTTAAAAAATTGTTGATCCGCTTGATGACATGCTGGAAATTTTCCGTGACGGTTTCCTGGACCGCAATCTTGGTTTCCGCCGGCAAAAAGGGCAATACGGCGGATGCCAGCAAGGCGAAGATCAACACGATGACCAGAAGCTGCAGGATGCCGCTGGCCCAGGACCGCGGCCGGATGCCTGCCGTCAGGAAGATGACCAGGGTCAGGAAAATCATGATCAGGGCGCCGGATACATGCGGCTGCCAGGCAATCAGGCCCGCCCAGACCAGAATGGCGGCGCCGGGGAGCAGGATGTCCAGCCAGCCGTCAGCCAGGAACTGGACGAAAGGATTGCGGAAACTCAGTTTGCCTTTGGCGCGCTTACGGCGCAGCAGCGAAACATAGCTGGCGAAGCAGAAAACGACCGCGACTTTTGCCAGCTCGGAGGGCTGGAACTGCACGCCGATCGTGATCCAGCGGCGGGCGCCGTTGATCAGGAGGCCGAAAAATTTAACATAGACCAGCAGGGCGGTTGTGGCGGCATAAAGCAGAAGCCCGACCCAGAACCGGTCAAAGATCCTGATCGGAATCATGAAAGCCAGGATCAGGGCCAGAATCAGGCCGATGGCTGATATGCCGGCCTGTTTAATGACATAATACATCGAGCTGCCTTCCGACGAGTAACTGCCGGTCATACTGGCACTGAACAGCATGACCAAACCAAAGCAGATCATGATCAGCGTGATGATGAACAAGCCGCTGTTGACCCGGCGCGGCGGCGTCAGCCAGTCCGCCGAGTCGACAACCCTGCGGACTTCACGGTTGCGGCGCTGGTCTGGCCTTAGAAATGGTTCATTTCTCATCGGGCATTCCCTTCCTTCACCGTTAAGTCTGACAAAACCGCCTCCGTCACCTGCTCCATGGCAAAACCGCGCGAACCTTTGATCAGGAGGCAGTCGCCGGTCTGTAACTTTCCGTTGAGCGCCGCCGCCAGAGTCTGGTTGTCCGGATAGATGCCAACCTCAAGATCCGGGCGGATTGCCCGGGCTCCGTCAGCGATGTCGCCGGCCTGAGGGCCGGTCAGCAGCAGCAGGTCAAAACCGCAGCGGGCAGCCTGGCTGCCGGCCTCCCGATGGGCGGCGGCGGCAAAGCCGCCCAGTTCGAGCATGCCGCCCAGAGCGGCAATCTTGCGCCGCCCGCCGGCCAGGTTTGCCAGCGTGCAAAACGCCGCCCGCATGGATTCCGGGCTAGCGTTATAAGAGTCATCCATGATCAGAATGCCGCCGATTGCCAGAATACGCTGCCTGTTGCCGGTGAACCGGCAGGCGGCGGCGCCTGCGGCTGCCAGTCGCAGATCGGTTCCCAGCGCCCGGGCCGCGGCCAATCCAAACAGGGCGCTCAGAACATGGTGCTCACCCGGAAAAGGAAGGACGACCGGAATATTGTCGGCTTGCCCGTCAGCGGCCCGCAAACTGGCATCGAACGCAGTTTGGCC
>DOFA01000209.1 GCA_003532195.1 Clostridiales bacterium | reverse complement strand
AAGCCTCAGTATGTGCGTGAGAAAATGACACCCGTTTTCATCAGCGAACGGACGCCCGGGGAAAACCGGGAGGATCTCTGGGAACTGCTCCAAGCCTGCAACATGGATTACCTGAACCGGCTGGAATGGCTGATCCGGACAAAAACCAGATATGGCGGCGACCATCTCTACGCGAAACGCTGGACAGCCGATGATGAAAAGCATACCGTCAACTATGCGGATATCGAACCGGCGGCAACAAGATCCGCCGCAACCATTCAGAAGATCCTGCAGGTCCTTTGTGCCGGTCATGATATCCAGGCTGTCAATTTTACGATTGAGGACCAGAACAGAAAAGCCTTCTATTCACTGCTGATGGGTCTCTATCAAAAAGAAAAGCGCTATATTGACAGCCAGCGAGCGGCCGGCATTAAAAAATCCGCGGCGCAGGGAAATTACCGCGGCCGGAAACCGATACGGATTGAAGATACCAAGCTCATGGAAATCATAACCCGGTACAATCGCGAAGAGATAACCGCACAGGAAGCCGCCGCCGCGCTTGGCATAAGCCGAAGCACTTTCTTCCGGAAACTGCGGCATATAATAGGAAAAAGCAATGATCTGAAGGTGTAAAAAGCATGAGAACGATTCAACTTCAAGGGGTTTCTTTTCCGGTGTCCGCCATTTGCCTGGGAACGGCTTATTTCGGGAGCAGAGACAGTGAAGCGTTATCCCGCGAGGAATTGAATTACTATTATGACTGCGGCGGCCGATTCCTCAATACGGCGCATGAATATGGCTATGGGGCTTCAGAACAGGTCATCGGGCGCTGGCTGCGTGATCGCGGCAACCGTTCGGAGATGGTGATCACCACCAAGGGCGGCGAGGATGATACTAAACCTTCGGCCACGGCTATGCGGCGGGAGGAACTTCTTGAAGACGCCGACGTTAGCCTGGGGCGACTAGCTATCGACTGCATCGATTTTTTCCTCCTGCATATCGATGACCCTGATGTGCCCGTCGCCGAGATTCTCGACACCTTGCGCGGCCTGCAAAAAGCAGGGAAAATCCGCCATTACGGCTGTTCAAACTGGTCTGTGGAGCGGATGGAGGAAGCGGATGCCTATGCGGACGCGCACGGAATTGAACGCTTTGTGATGCACGAGATCGAATGGAACCTGTCCCGCCGCAATACGGTGAATCGAGGGTGGTTTGTCAAGTGGCTGGATGAAGATTATATCGCCTGGCATGAACGCACGAAAATGCCGGTGGCTGCTTATTCTCCCATGGCCATGGGCGTTTTTTCCAAATACGCGGCGGCTGGGAATTTTGATACCTGTTCCCTCTATCAGCGCAAATTTTATGAGTCAGACTTCAATCGGCGTATGGCAGAAAAACTGATGGTTTTGGCGCGGGAAACCGGCTACTCCATCGTTGAACTGCAGATCGGCTATCTCTGTTCACAGCCCCGGGGGTTTGCGGATTTTCCCATTGTTGGCAGCAGCAAATTAGCGCAGCTGCAGGAATCCCTGCGCGGGACCGACTGCCATTTTACTCAGGACATGCTCGACTATTTGCAGGAGGAATGATGATGAGTTTACTGCCGGCAGTGTCAGCTAAGTTTTCGGCGGCGGCGAAAAAGACTGATCGCGGTTGAGGGCATCAATGGCCGCCATATCGGCCGGACTAAGCACAAAATCGAATATATCGGCGTTCTCCCGGATGCGTTCGGCGTGAACCGACTTGGGAATGACGACAGCGCCGTTTTGCAGCGCCCAGCGCAATGCGATCTGGGCAAGCGTCTTGCCATAACGGGCTGCGATTTCAGCGAGAGACGGCACTTCACCGAGCAAGCCGCGCAGCAGCGGGCGATAGGCTTCGACTTGAATGCCCTTGTCCTGGCAATAAGCCAGCAGCGGTTTCTGGCTGCGCAAGGGATTTAGTTCGATCTGGTTGACTGCTGGCACGACGCCGGTCGCCTGAATCAGCTCGTCGATCTGGGCTGCGGAAAAATTGCTGACGCCGATGGCGCGGGCACGCCCCTCCTGATAGAGCTTGATCAAGGCTCGCCAGGCTGTGACGTATTTCCCCTCGATCGGCCAATGGATCAGATAGAGATCAAGATAGTCGAGGCTGAGTTTTTTCAGGCTGTTCTCAAAGGCCTTGAGCGAGGCTTCATAACCTTCGGCCTGCCGTTCATTCCACAGCTTGGTCGTGATGAACAGGTCTTCGCGAGCCAGTCCCGAAACGCGGATCGCATCGCCGACGCCCTGTTCGTTGCCATAGATATCAGCTGTGTCGATGCTGCGGTAGCCAATTTGCAGGGCTGTGCTTACGGCGGCTGTCAGTTCTGCGGGATCGGTGATCAGGAAAACGCCCAAGCCCAGCCAGGGCATCCTGATGCCGTTGTTCAGGACCGCCGAATCGGCAATGCTCCTGATGTCAGCGGATTGCATGGCGATCGCCTCCTTTGTCTTGTTGGCACGGGGCTGCTGATACTTGAATTAGCCAAATAAGCTGCACATCTTATCGGCTAAGGCATCGATCTCACGGTCACGGTCTTTGCTTTTCCAGAAAATGATCCCCGACCCGGCGAACGTGCCGCCTTTGGCTTCGCAAATGCCCTTCATGCTTTTCAAGGCTCGGTTCCCGCCCGTCCAGCTGGAAGACAATTGCTTGGTCACAAAACAGGCAACCTTTTTATTTCTGAGCGAT
>DOFA01000195.1 GCA_003532195.1 Clostridiales bacterium | reverse complement strand
CAGAAGCGCGAAATTGGTGTTCTCGCTGCGTCTGGCCGGATCACTGAAACTATGTCCGTTAACTGTGATGATTCCCTCGGTATTTTCCGTGACGACATAACCGTAAGGATTCATGCAGAAGGTACGGACAATATCCTTATACAGCTTGGTGCGGTAATGCAATTTGGCTTCATAAACCGTATCCGTGATGCTTTTGAAAACAATGGCCGGCAATTCGACGCGCACCCCGATATCCACCTGGTTGTTGATTAGTCTGAGGCCCAGTTTCCGGCATTGTCCGCTGAACCATTCGGCACCGGACCGCCCCGGGGCGACAATCAGCCGGCGGCAGTCAAAATCACCGCCGGATGTTTCCAGGTGATAGCCGGTTTGGCCTGCCGGAGAAATGTTGATGACTTGTATCCCGCAATAGAGGTCCAACCGCTCTTTCAAGTATTTGAATTGCGCGGACAGGATATCCCGGTTGTTATCAGTGCCCAGATGCTTGCAGCGGGCGTTCAGCAGATACAGGTCATAACCGATGGCCTGGCGGCGGATCAGGTCGGCCTCTGGAGATTCGGTCGAAAAAAACTGGCTGGTAGCGCCAAATTTTTGATTGATCTGGTCGACATATTCGATCAGTTCCATCACCTGCTGATCCGGCAGGTATTCGTTCAGCCAGCCGCCGAACTGAGTTGTAAAGTTGAATTTACCGTCAGAAAAGGCGCCGGCGCCGCCGAAACCGCGCATGATGGCGCAGATGGGGCAACTGATGCAGCTGGCAGCTTTCTTATCCAGGATCGGGCAGCTGCGCTGGCGGATCTCCTGGCCCTGTTCCAGCAAAGCCACCCGCAGCTGCGGCCGGCATTTAAGCAACTCATAGGCGGCAAATATACCGCCGACTCCGCCGCCGACCAGAATGACATCGTAAATAGGGTTCATAGCCTGTTCCCCTGCCGGTTACAGCGGGTTAGCATCAGGCTGGACATTGCTTGAGCCGGCGGGTTCAACGCGGATAAATCCAAGTTCTTCCATGGTGCACAAACCGCCGCTGACGCCGTTCTGACGAAGCTGGGCATAGAGCTCAGCCTGGACGGCCTGATAATAAGGCAGGACAAATAACACGCCGACACCACACGCCAGGCCGCCGAGAATGAACCAGCCGATAAAGGACAGGTCGAGTACAAACATCTTCCATTTATGGCCCCGGGTCAGGTCCATGGACAGCTTCAAGGCCCTCTTGAATCCGATCTGCGAATTGTCGCCCAAGATCCAGGGCGTCATCCGGTAGCTGTAAGTCTTGATCAGCAGCGGGATATTAAACAGGACCGCCAGCAGCAGAGACAAGGCGGCCACCGGCAAGAGCTCCCCGTACAGGCGGCTCATGCTTTCCAAAACCATCTCCGGCGTGTCCCAGCGGAGCCCCAGGCCTGGCAAGTTAATGAACATGCGGAAAAAGATACCGGAAAGGACCAGGGGCGGCAGCGATGCGAGCAATCCCCAGAGGAACAGGAAAAGCTTCATCCAGGCCATGCTGCCGACTGTCTTCAGGTAATGGGGGCTTTTGAACAAGTGAAACAGCTGGACGATCGTCGGCGTGGCGGTCGATTCCCGGCTGCGGGAGAACCAGCGGCAGGATCCCGCCTCAACCACCGCGCTGACAAACAACTGGAAAGCCAGGGCGATCAGAAAGCTCAAAAGAGCGAGGAACAGCGCGCCGATTATAATGGGCAGCAGATTTTGCCAAAAATGTTCAGAATCCAGCCAGGAATTGATCCAGTTGCCGAATTCGCTAAAATCGCCCTCCATCATCCGGTTCCAGTTCATGTTTCTCATCTGGAGGTCGCCCGAGTTGAAATTGAAACTGACAATGCCAGTTCCGCCGCCCAGCAGAGCGGTCAGAAGTGAAATCAGAAATGCGATCCAGTATTTGTTGTGCAGATTGGTTTTGGCCATATTCTTGAGTTCACTGCGTGTCCACATGAAATAAACCTCCCGTTAACTGCTCTTGTCTGCAACCGTTATGCCATTACTTTTCATTATACTGTTTTTTTGGCAGGCTTGAAACTGGATCCGGCATAAATTCAGGCTAAAACTCATATTTTATCTGATTTTTCGTCATTCCCGGCATTCCTTTGTTCTGTTGTTTTTTTATGGGTCAGAGCAAACTCGTTGACATTGATCACCGTGCCGTTATCAAGGATAATCTTGACGGTGTAATCGGTAATCAAGGCGGCGCCGATACCGATCAGTGCGGCAACCGGTGCCAGAATCAATCCGATCGTCCCGACGGTCAGCGATATTTTCAAAACCGTTTTGCCATCTTTTTCTATTTCCAGGCTGCTGGCATTGCCTTTCCTCCAGATCTCCCTGATTGCATCAAAAATATCTTGCGCCTGCGGCGCCTGGTTTTTTGATTCGGTCACTGCCTTATCCTCCAAATCATATATAATCGCCCTGGCGTTCAGCCAGCTGGCCATATCCTGATTATACCGCTTTCCTGCCGGTTGCCGAAGACAGATTTTAGTAAAACAATCTGTTGATCTCTTGCATCAGCAATCTATTAATGATAATTTAAAGGGCAAGACAGGAGTGATCGAACGATGAATGCTATCGCAGCCAGTATTACCGCACCCCAAGGGTTTCAGGCCGCCGGAGTTGCCTGCGGGCTGAAAAAAGACGGCCGTCCGGATCTCGCCCTTGTTGTCAGCGATTATCCGGCTACCGTTGCCGGGGTATTTACCCGAAACCTGGTTAAAGGTCATTCCTTGCAGCTGAGCCAGGATAACTGCCGCGGCGGCGTGGCCCGGGCGGTAGTTGTCAACAGCGGTAACGCCAATGCCGCCGTCGGAGAGCCGGGGCTTCAGGATGCCCGGACGATGGCCGCATCTGTCGCTTCTTTACTCGGTTGCCCGGACACCCAGGTTCTGACCGGCTCGACCGGCGTAATCGGCAAACGGCTGGACATGGACGCCGTCACCCGCGGCATCGGTGCGGCTTATTCCGGATTATCCGCTTCGGCCGATGCGGGCCATCAGGCGGAACAGGCGATCATGACGACTGACCGGGTCCCGAAAGAATCTGCCGTCTGCCTGGATATCGGCGGCAAAACGGTCACTATCGCCGGTATGGCCAAGGGCTCCGGCATGATCCACCCGAATATGGCAACCATGATCGCCCTGCTGACCACCGACTGCGCAGTCAGCTCTGAACTGCTCGGAAAACTGCTGCGCCGGGTTGCCGACCGGACATTCAACCGGGTATCCGTGGACGGCGACACGAGCGTCTGCGACATGGTCCTGGTTCTCGCCAACGGCGCTGCCGGC
>DOFA01000106.1 GCA_003532195.1 Clostridiales bacterium | reverse complement strand
GAAATTCATTGCCGCGGCTGTTCACAATCCTGCGGTAGCCGATCAGACGCAAAGGCTCCTCGATCAGCGCGACGGACTGATTCTCGGCATCTGCAACGGTTTCCAGGCCTTGATAAAGCTTGGCCTCTTGCCATATGGAACCATCAGCGATCTTAGCGAGGACAGCCCGACATTAACCTTCAACCGGATTGGCCGGCATGCCTCCTGCTATGTCACAACCCGCGTCCTGAACAACCATTCGCCCTGGCTGCGCTTCACCAGCCCCGGCGACCTTCACGCCATCCCGGTTTCACATGGCGAAGGCCGTTTTGCCGCCAGCGCCGTCCTAATCCGGCAACTGGCGGAACAAGGGCAGATCGCCACCCAGTATGTCGGTCCGGATGGCTGTCCGTCGGGATTGACCGCCTATAATCCGAACGCCTCGGCAGCGGCAATTGAAGGCATAACCAGCCCGGATGGCCGGATTTTTGGCAAAATGGGACATTCTGAGCGCCAAGGGCCTCTGCTGGCCAGGAATGTCCCCGGTGAAAAGGATCAGCGGATTTTTGCCGCCGGTGTATCGTACTTTACCTGATTTACCGGACAGCGATGGTTTTGTCGAATATTGTCTGGCGGTACGGACTGCTTTCACCTCGGTTTCCAGAGTATGCTGGGATCCGAGGTGATTTTTATGAAACTGCTTGCCCCTGGCTTTGACGGAGATCTGCCGCGCCTGTCTCGGCGAGGAATACTGCTGCTCGGCCCTCTTGTGATTCTCCTGCTGTTTTCAAGCTGTCGTTGTCCGCCGGATTTCCGGCAGCCGGCCCGGCAGATCCCTGCCGGACAATCCGTCACAGGCCAACCGGCNNCCGCAAGCCCGCCAACGCCGCAACCGCGGGATACGAGGATTGCCGGACCGCCGCTGACCGGCTGCCTGGATGCCTGCCTGGCAGAACTGCAGGCCTTGGCGCATCTGTCTGGTTTCGCGGCTGAACTGGTCTGCCCGGATACCAGCCGGGACGCTCAATTTCTGGTCGTCGCCGAAGACCAGGCGGCTGCCTGTCAGATTAACGGGTTTTTCTATTGGTTGTCCGACCCGGGCGACGATGGCCAAGCATCACTGTTTCTGGTTGCGGATCGCCTGTTTGCCGAGAAAGACCGGGATGCCGCAGCAGCGAATGGCTTGTTCAGTATGCCGGATGGCACCGGTCTGCTGGAAAATTCCCTGCAGCTTGTCATGCAAGATTCCGAAACTTCTGAATTGATGCTGTTTCTTCTCGATTGCTACCGCCGGGATTTTCGCTGCCGCCTGGAACGTCAGGATCCCGGAGCAAACCAATGCCGGACTTTCCGGAGAATAGAGGTGACATATGAACCTTCGGTCTATTGCAGTTTCGCGTTTCGCTACCAGACTGACTTCACACCGCCGACTTTGGGCTTCCCGGCCGGCTGCAATTGCTTTGCTGTGCCTTGCAGCTGCTCTGGCTGTATGCATCATCGGGCTGGCTGCCTGGCCAAACGCTGTCTGTGCCGCCAGTTTTCCCGGAACAGCGGGAATACCGGCTGCTCCGGCCAGCCAGACTGATTTTGAGAATTGGCTGAAGGCTGTCGGTCGCCCGGTGTTCAGCCGTATCCATGGCTATCGGGCCAAATATGAAACTTATCGCGATTATCGCCTTCTGGTATACGGAAGTCCGGATCAGGTTCCGGGCAATCGCTTCGACCGGCTGACCGGCCAGTATGCCAAACTCGGTTTTTCATATGACGAGTATGAGGTTACAAACTCGCTGTTTCCGGATGACGCCCCCGGCGGCGTTACCCAGACGACGCCCTGGCAATGGAGCGAATTGAACCTTGGCCAGGCCGCCAGGATATCCTGGGCCAGATTAAGCTCCAGCGAGAAGAATTTCATCAAGTCGGCCCGGCTGACTTATCGCAATAACACTTATGGCGGCATGACTTTCAGTTCGTTGAAACTGACAGAAGACAGCACCATTGTCCTGGCGCCGCCATCCTGGCACCTGGGTTTTGCCTTGTATACCGTCCATTATTTACCCGGTTCAAAAACCAAAAAGAGATATGCGACCTTCAACGGCGCCGGTTCAGGCGCGGTCAGCGTGCGCTGTGACCTGCAGATGCGCACCCTGCCGGCCGCCGATGGCAAATTTGTCATCAGCAATACGGCGGATGCGATCGACATTATTTATGATGTCAGCGGGAGTATCGAAGCATTTCAGGGCTTGGCCCGCGAAAGTGATATTCTCCACCGCGGTGCGGGTAACGACCTGGGATGGGTTGCCGGAAACGGGAATGGACCCTGGATAAAAACAATGGTGCTGCGCGTCAGCCGTTCCGATCTGGCAGGTAAGGCGGAAAAACAATATTTGCTGAAAGGTGCGGCGTGGGTTGTCAGCCGCCTGGGTGATATCCAGCTGACGAAAACTGAGAAAGTAATCACCGTTCGGGCAGAGGAAAAGCTGCCGCCATTTCAGGTTTCAGTCGGGATCAGCGGAAGTATCCGGTATTTTTCTGGGCAAACCAACAGCCTTGGACAGACGATGCCCCTCAATCCGCGACGTTTTCTGGCTTTGGAACGAATAAAAATTAGCCTTGATTTTACCCGGGCGATTCAATTAACTGAAATTGACTTTGCCGGCCGTAAAATCCGAATGTCCGGTGTCCCCGGCCAGAAACACTATGAGGCCAGCATGATAATCCCGCTCATGCCATCCACCCTGGCTTGGAACGGCAGCCGTCTCGCACCGGCTCTGCTGTTGCAGGTTTATGCCTTGGACAGGTCAAATCCCGCAGCTTCTCTTTTCTATAAAACAAAAGACATCGATATAACCGGAAGTGTTTATGACATCGCCTTTGCGCAGATCAGCCCATGAACCGGAGCTTCACTGACCAAGCCGGTAATCCATCAGTTTGTCTGGACCCGAAGTTTAGCCAGAACGATTTCCGGATTGTCATCATCTTCTGGCAGTACAGGAATCGAGTCGTCGAATTCATCCGGTAAAGAACTGCGATCAACATCCGGGTTTGCTGCGATTTGAGTTGCGGCAGAGCCAGGATTACCAAAGGTATAGCAGTAATTATTCTCACCGTAATAAACGTAAAAATATGCTGCGGGGGTTTCGGAAATGCGGTCAATATAACAGAAAAGAGGGTGCTTCAGCTTGCGGGCGGTGCGCACCATGGAACGGAAATCGCTGACCAAGACGCACCATTCAGGTTCCCAGGCTTTGGCGCCAATGATCAGCAGACGGCTGCGCGCCATCCGGAGCATCTGCCGCAGCTTTCTATCAAAACGGTTTTTGCGCGGGCTGCAGGTTGTGGTCAGAATCACAATAATCAGGATAAAGCAGACGCCGGCAGCGACCGGATATACCAGCAGAGGCAGAGGGGCAAGAACCAACTGCCAGGTCAAGCGCTGGCGGACCCGGACCGGTTGGGTCGGGGCAAGAAACCGGGTCAGGCGGTATTGATCCTGATCCAGGGGAATCAGCAAAGCCGGCGTGTCGGTGATTTCGAACGGACCGCCCTGAAGCGCGGTTTTGATCCGGACCGTCAGCGTTACAGCCAGAACATAATTAACCGCCAAATCCGATCGTTCGGCGAAAGCCTTCATCAACTGATCATAATCAGTCGGCAGAATCCGGACTTGCTCATCGATTTGCAAGGAAGAGCCGGAACTATGGACAGTTGTTACCGGTATCAGGCTCACCGGGCTGCTCAGCAGTACATCAGAGTTATTGTCAGGATTGGTAGCCTGCAGGATGGCATCAACCTGATAGGCATATTCGAGGTTGGCTGTTCGGTCAGCTTGATAGCGATACTTAAAAGAGATATCGATCGCTTCAGTAAAATCCTTCAGATAGACTTGATCCATGCCCAAAGTGGTCTGGCTGCTAAAATCATTGGGTTGAACCTGGACGCTATAATTTATCTGACCGTCACGCTGGTAGTTCAGAACCGGAGTCATCCTGGTGAAAGTAATGGGGTAAAAGGTCGCATAGCCTGCAAACAGGATGGCTGATGCCAGGACAGCCAGCAGGAAAATCATCAGGCCGCGAACCAGCCTGTTCATCTCATATCGGTTATGCCGGCGTTTGTTTGAGCCTGGGAAATTCTTCCGCGATTGTGATCTCCGGTATGCTTGATGGGATTGCTTCATCCGTTCCTGTCCTCCCGAGGTCAATCTGCCCGGCTATTACCCGTGGAATCAGGTTACAATTCTATTACAGATTGTAACATACTACATTGAACGCGAACAGGATTTTTTCACAGAGAAAATTGATGCAGGTTGATGCATCCCCGGGTTGTTTGACAAGCGGCTCTGGGCCTCATTATAATGCATCCTGTGATCGCAGGCCGATCCGACAGGTGAAAGGCTGGTTTGATGAACAGAAAAGAGACATTGGCGGTTCTTCAGGAATTTGGCATACAGCCGTCGCGTTCCTTGGGACAAAACTTTTTAACCGACGATCGGATCATCAGTCAGATCTGTGACGCCGCAGGAATTACCCCGTCAGACCTGGTCGTGGAAATCGGTCCGGGAATCGGCGGACTGACCAGGGAGCTGGCTCGCCGGGCCGGCCATGTGGCGGCTCTGGAAATCGATCGTCATGTTTTGCCGGCATTGAAGCATACATTGGCTGAATTCACAAATTGTTCCATTTATCATGCCGATGCTTTGAAAGTCAATCTGGCTGAATTGTGTTCCGGCTGGCCGGGACCGGTGAAAATTGTTGCCAATCTCCCTTATTACATTACAACGCCTTTGCTGACCAAGATGTTTTGTGAATTGCCCGGCAGCCATAACTGGGTGTTCATGATCCAGAAAGAAGCTGCGGGCAGGCTGATGGCCCGTCCGGGCTGCAAGCAGTATGGTCCGCTGGCGGTGCTTGCCGCTTGTCTGGGCACAGTCGCCCGGGTGGCCAGCGTGCCCGCATCCGCGTTTGTCCCTGTTCCCGCGGTGGATTCCTGCGTAATCTGCATATCTCCCGATCGTCAGCTGCAAATTTCGGATTGGCCGGCCTTCCAAGACTTTCTGAATGCCTGCTTTGGCCGCCGCCGGCGCACATTAGCTAATAACCTAAAAGTTATGGTCTTGTCAACCGGGCAATCGGAATTGATTTCTCAGGCTCTGGAAACGATCGGCTTATCCGGAAATGTGCGAGCGGAAAGGCTTAGATGCGAGCAGTTCGTTGCATTATACCAATTCTTTTTTGAAAAACGACTTGAATTTGATGCAGAATAATCGGGTAAAATTTTTCGAACTGTCTTCCCAAGTTGACCTTCGGTGTGATAAAATTATAGTGGCACACTTTGGTTCATACTTTGATCGCTATATGCCATAAATGCAGGGACATCCTGCCTGACTTGCAAAATGTGCCGCCAAGCCAAGGCCTCCTTCGAGGCGTGAAAGGAAGGTATCATCATGTTATGTAAAAACCAAAGCGTCATCAAATGGGTCAATGAAATGGCAGCCTTGACAAAACCGGATCAGATCGTCTGGCTGGACGGTTCCGCGGAGGAAAAGGCGCGTCTGGAAGCCGATGCCTTTGCAACCGGAGAGTTGATTCAACTGGATCAGAAAGAGTTGCCGGGTTGCGTTTATCACCGCACTGCTGTCAATGATGTTGCCCGCGTCGAACATCGGACCTATATCTGCACCAGCAAAAAAGAGGACGCCGGTCCGACCAACAACTGGATGGCGCCGGCGGAGATGTATGCCAAGCTGTTCAAGTTGTACGACGGAGCCATGCAAGGCCGCACGATGTATGTCATTCCTTTCATCATGGGCCCGGCCGGCTCGCCCCTGTCAAAAATCGGCGTCGAGGTGACCGACAGCATCTATGTTGTCCTGAACATGCGGATTATGACCCGAATGGGCGATATTGCGGTCAGGCAACTCGGAGACAGCGACGAATGGGTGCGCTGCCTGCACGCCAAAGCCCAGATTGACGAAGAGAACCGTTATATCGTTCACTTCCCTGAAGATAATATGATTTGTTCAATCAATTCCGGCTATGGCGGCAACGTGCTTCTGGGCAAGAAGTGCTTTGCTTTGCGGATTGCCTCCTATTTGGCGAAAAAACAGGGTTGGATGGCCGAACATATGCTGATCCTCGGCATTGAGAACATCAGCACCGGCGAAACCCAATATATCACCGGGGCTTTTCCGAGTGCTTGCGGTAAAACCAACCTGGCCATGCTGATTCCGCCGGCTTATGCCAAAGGATACAAGGTCTATACAGTCGGCGACGATATCGCCTGGATGCGTCCCGGTCCGGACGGGCGGCTGTATGCGATCAATCCGGAATCCGGATTCTTCGGCGTCGCGCCGGGAACCAGCATGAAATCCAATCCCAACGCCCTGCTCTCAACCCGGACGGATACGATTTTCACCAATGTCGCGATAACCGACGAAAAGACAGTCTGGTGGGAAGGCATGGGTGTGCCTGCCCCGGCTCATCTGATCGAGTGGACCGGTAAAGACTGGACGCCGGACAGCGGCACCAAAGCAGCTAATCCGAATTCGCGCTTTACCGCTCCGGCTTGCAATTGTCCCTGTATTTCGCCCAAATGGGAAGAGCCGATGGGTGTGCCGATCTCAGCGATACTCTTTGGCGGTCGCCGTGCCCGGACTGCTCCGCTGGTTTACCAGTCGTTTGACTGGAATCATGGCGTTTTTATCGGCGCCACCATGGCTTCGGAAACGACTGCCGCCGCTTCCGGAGCCGTCGGTGTGGTTCGCCGCGATCCGATGGCCATGCTGCCGTTT
>DOFA01000085.1 GCA_003532195.1 Clostridiales bacterium | reverse complement strand
CGGCACGACAAAGCCGCGGATGATCCGGTGCCCGATCAGCAGTCCGTTGATATACACCAGACCGCCGGTAAGCAGAACCAGCGGCATAGCCAGCGGCAGGTACCAATCCGACGGCCCGCGCAGCCAGGCGATCATCAGCAAATAGAGAAGCAGGGCGAGGATATCCGGCAGCAGCAATTTACTGAAACCCGGGTTCCGGATGAGAAAACTCGGCACGGCGAAAACCCAGACCAGCGCCAGTCCGCCGGCCGCATAAAGGCTCCAGGTCAGCCGGCCGTCGAGAATGAAGTTCACCGTCAGGCAGAAAATTGCCGGGAAAGCGATGCTGATCGACAGGATCACGGCGGTAAAAGCCCGGTTGATGCGGGCATTGATCGGATCCAGGCGGCGCGGATAAGGCCGGACTGCCTTCTCATCATAAGGCTGCCGGGGATTGACCACTTCGACGCCGCAAAGCGGACAGGCTTTTTCCGAAGGGCTCAACTCGACGCCGCAATTGACACAATAGGACATTTTCCATCACTCCCCGTAGGTTAAGTTGCTTTCAACCCTGACCGGTACGCCCAATCGGACTAGCTCTTTGAAGAAAGCCCGCTGTGGGGCGGTTTCCGTCATCGATCCCGTAAAATTGACTGTCAGGCAGCTGCCGGTGCTGATCACCGAGCAGTTGACCGGATTTAAATGGGACGCTCCGAGCAGGAATTCCAGGCGTTCGACATGCGGCGTCATGCCGGCCGGCAGCTGGGTGGCGCCCAGATTGGACAAGGTGCTCGTGAAACGGCTCTCGCCTGTAAAAGCATAGACCAGGCGCATGACCAGATTTTTCAGAATCAGCGGTGACAGGCGCATCAGCATGTTCTTTTCCGGGCGCACATTGGCGCACATCAGGGCATTCAGATATTTCTCGGTAACCGTATAGCGCAGGAAATGGTGAACCAGGCCGATCACTTCCTCCAGGGTATAGGTTCCATAAGCCGGTTCGATGCCGGGATTGGTGTACAAGGCGAAATTGCGCAGGGTCCGGGTCGGGTAAAAGCGGCGGACATTGATCGGCACGGATATCCGGACCGGTGCCAGGGTGTTGTAGCCGCCCTGCTGCTGGATCTGATAAAGCTGAAACAGGTAAACACCAACCAGAAATTCTGTGACGCTGACTTTGAAGCGCCGGGCTGCCGCCGTTATTTTATCGACTGCGATGATGCCGCAGATGATTTTCAGATTGTGTTCGCGGTCGATGGTTCCTTGCAAGTGGAAAGCCCGGCTTTCCCAATGCCGGCGGATCATCCGGAAATCCGAGAAGCGATTGTAGGCATCTTCCATTTCCGCTTCAGCCGGTTTGTCCTTGATGTCTAAAGTGCCCGCGTCCGGTTCGAACACAATGCCTTTTAGGTTCAGGTAGGCGCCGGTCAAAGTTTTCAGGAAGACCAGGGCGCCGGTGCCGTCGGTCAGCGCATGGAAGAATTCGACTGCGATCCGGCGGTCGTTGTACCTGACCCGGAATAAATAGCTCTTCTCGTCCTGATGCGTAAACGGGCGCATCGGATTCTGCACATCCGGCTCGACCAACGGCCGGTCGGCAAAGGACTCCAGATAATACCAGAATAAGCCCGGCTTCAGGCGAACAGCAAAAAACGGAAATCGGAGCAGGGTTTTCTCCAGGGCTTGCTGCAGCAGTTCCGGATTGACCGGTTCGCAAAGCAGGACAGCCAGGCGAAAAACCGAGTTGTGCCGCGACCGGGTGAGTGCCGGAAAGATCTTGGCGGCATTGTCCAGACGATACCAGCGGCGATGGTCGGGTTTTTTTATCAAGGGCTGGCTCATCGGCGGTAATGCGGCGCGTATTGCGCGGCCAGGCGGATCGCCTCGACCATGCTGACCGGACTGGCAATGCCTTTCCCGGCAATATCGAGGGCGGTGCCGTGATCAACGGACGTCCGCAGGAATGGCAGGCCCAGGGTCAGGGAGATCGTCCGTTCGAAGTCCAGGGTTTTGGTGGCGATATGCCCCTGGTCATGATACAGCGAGAGAACCGCGGCATAGCGGCCGATGCGCGCCTGATGAAAGACAGAGTCGGCGCTGACCGGCCCGACAACCGGCAGCCCTTCGGCCTGGCAATCAGCCACAGCCGGCGCCACCGCGGTCATTTCCTCATCGCCGAACAACCCGTGCTCGCCGCTGTGGGGGTTCAGTCCGGCTACAGCCAGGGTGCCCCCGGCGACGCCCAGCCGCCCTAAAGCGTCGAGGCAGCGGCGGATACCGTTCCGCACGCGTTCGCGGGTGACCAGGTCGCAGGCCTGCCGCAAGCTGACATGGCGCGTCAGGAAAAAGACCCGCAGTCCGTTGGTTTCAAAAAGGGTCAGCGGATCCTCGACTGCCGCCAGCCCGGCCAGGATTTCCGTATGGCCGATGTAGGGCACCTGGGCGGCGCGCAGGGATTCTTTATTGATCGGCGTTGTCGCCAGGGCGTCGGCCTGCCCGGACAAGGCCAGGCGAACACTTTTCTCGATATAGTCAAAAGCATATTGTCCGGCCAGGGCTTGCACAGTTCCGGGAACCAGATCGGCGAGGTCGGCATGGGCCAGGTCGATCAGATTTATGAAGCCTGGCTGGTACAGGCCGGTTTCCGGACTCTCCACCGTATGCAGGTAAAGGCTGGGATGGCAGTCGCTGATCGTCCGGGCCATGATCCAGGCATCCCCGACCACCAGCGGCCGGCACAGGCTGTACAAAGAAGCGTCAGCCAGCGCTTTGGCGGCGATTTCCGGGCCGATGCCGTTGGGATCGCCCATGGGAATAACAATAATCGGAAGTCCAGTTGATTCTGACATGCAAGGTATTCCTCCTGAATCGGGCGTTGATATATATTGTATTCTATAATACATCTTTTCCAAAGGCTTTCATGGGCGCTTACCCTGCTTCGCAAGCTTGTTGACGGCGGAGCAAGCTCCTCAGCTNNCCTACCCGCTATGCGGGGTGGAAAATATGTATTCTATATTAATTATATACGATCGGAAACAAACCGGCGAGACTCTGTTGCCGATTGCTGTTATATTCGCACGCTATTTATGGTATGCTTTTTTTATGGATACCTTGTATATCGTCATGCCGGCTTATAATGAAGCGGCCAATATCAGCCGGACAATCGGGAAATGGCACCCCCTGCTCGAACTGGGTTCGGAAGACAGCCGCCTGGTTATTTTCAACGACGGCAGCCGGGATGACACGCTGGCGGTCTGCCGCTCCCTGGTCGCCGCTTATCCCCGCCTGACGGTCATCGACAAGCCGAACTCCGGCCACGGGCCGACTTGTCTGACAGCCTATGCCTATGCCCTGGAGCACGGGGCGGACTATATCTTCCAGACCGATTCCGACGACCAGACCGAGCCGGACGAGATGCGGGCCCTCTGGGCGGCACGCCATGACTATGACATCCAGATCGGCCTGCGCAAAAACCGCCGGGACGGCTTTTCCCGGATTATTGTTTCGAAAGTGCTCAAAGGAGTCCTGCTCCTGATCTTCAAAGTCCGGATCCCAGACGCCAACACGCCTTTCCGCCTGATCAGCCGGCCAGCGCTGCAAAACTATCTGGCGCTGATCCCGCCGAATTTCTTTCTGGCCAATGTCCTGATGTCCGCGCTCGCCGTGCGCCGGAACGACCAGATCCGCTGGCAGCCAATCACCTTCAGGCCCCGCACGGCCGGCGTCAATTCCATCAATTTGAAGAAAATCTTCCGCATCGGGCTGCGGGCCTTGTCCGATCTGTCCGCAGCCGAAAAGGCAACCCGGAATGTCGGGAAAGGCGGTAATTGGGACGGCAGTGATTAGTACGTCTTCATTTTCGCTCATTTTCACTTTAGTCATTTTTGTCACTTTAGGTCATTTTCATCAGCTCATTTTCCCATTGACAAATCCAATTCCGCCCGCTATACTCAATTCAACTTAACAAGATAAACCGATGAGCAAGAGAAGTAGGTCGGAGACCGGTTCGCAGCGAATGGCTGACAGTGCGAGAGCCGTATCACGGAACTGACCGAATGGACTTGCGAGGGTGACCCAAAAGCTGTTTACCTGACAGCAAGTAGGCGTCGACGGGAGGCCAGCCCGTTATCCAGTGGACATGCATCAGCCGGTGCGTGAGCGAGTGGACTTTGCTGACAAAGTCAAATTGGGTGGTACCGCAGGAATTCCGATCCTGTCCCTTCTGTAGAGAGGGACGGGATTTTTTTATGGGCAGAAAAGCAAACCTGGCGCCGAGGCGCAAAAAGAAAGGAGACCCCCTATGAACAAGATTCCCAACCGCGTTTACCTGTCTGAAGACGAGATGCCCCGCCAGTGGTACAATATCCGGGCCGACATGAAGGAACAGCCTGACCCCTATATTCACCCTGGCAAGATGCAGCCTGTGGAACTGGACGATCTGACTCCGGTTTTCTGCCGGGAACTCTGCCTGCAGGAAGTCGACACAGAACACCGTTTTATTGATATCCCCGAAGAAATCCTGGATATCTACAAGGTATATCGGCCGTCGCCGCTGATCCGGGCCTACAACCTGGAGAAGGTCCTGGATACGCCGGCCAAAATCTACTACAAGTTCGAAGGCAACAACACTTCCGGCAGCCATAAGCTGAACACAGCCGTCGCGCAAGGTTATTATGCCAAAAAACAGGGTATAACCAGCCTGTCCACGGAAACCGGCGCCGGCCAGTGGGGCACCGCCATGGCCATGGCCTGCTCTTTACTGGGGCTGGACCTGATCGTTTTCATGGTCAAAGTATCCTACGAGCAGAAACCTTACCGCAAGGCAATCATGGAGACTTTTGGCGCCAACATCATCCCCAGCCCCAGCATGACCACTGAAGTCGGCCGGAAAATGCTGGCCGAAGACCCGACTTCGACCGGCAGCCTGGGCACCGCGATTTCCGAAGCGATCGAACAGGCGCTCAAAACACCGAATTGCCGCTATGTCCTGGGCTCGGTCCTGAACCACGTTCTGCTGCACCAGTCGATCATCGGCCT
>DOFA01000077.1 GCA_003532195.1 Clostridiales bacterium | reverse complement strand
AAAACAAACTGGCGGCAGGTTGTGGGATCCGGCTGCGGATTTCCGGCTGCACGATGGCATACCCATCGGTTATCCGCAGGGTTTTCGGGTCGATACGCGGCCGGTTGAGCGGATGAGCCATGATCCCGACCAGGGTCGAGGCGCTGTCCCGGATCAGTTCCGTATCGGCATCCAGCGTGATGACATATCGAATGCCAGGCAGGATGTTCCGGTCGCCGACCTGGATGACATAGCTGGTTTCGTTCTCGCCGGCCAGCAAGGCATTGAATTCCTCAAGCTTGCCGCGTTTTCTTTCCCAGCCCATCCAGCAATTCTCCGAGGGATTCCATAACCGGGTCCGATATAGCATCCAGAAACGGGATATGAGTTGAGGGTAGCGGGCATTCAGCCGGTGGACCGCTGTTTCCGCCGCCTGAATCAGGATCTGGTCAGCCGGCAGGGATTGTTCCGGCGCATCCTTGAAATCACACAGCAGGGCAAAATAGAGGTTTTCCTGGCGATTAGCCAGGTAATGCTTTTCCAGGCGGTCGACATAATCCCGGACTTGCGCTTCCGAGTTGATGATGACCGGCATGACCACCATCGTGCGGCAATCGTCGGGAATCCCGTCCAGAAAATCCATAGCCAGTTGGGCGCGCGGTTTGATCAGGTACGAGCTGACATCCTGGACCAGGCGTATGCTCAGGCTGACCGCCGGAATCAGCATCAGACCGGCCAGAGCGATCAGCCGCCCGGCTGTGGCGGCCGAATCGCTCCGGGCCAGCAGCAGCACGATCAGAATCAGGCCGGCTGTACAGGCCACGATGCCGGAATAGTACAGGACGATCGGGATTTTACGCCACTGGATGCGGCATCTCTCCGGGGCTTCGGCCGGGAGAGGCTTCTTGGCATGTCTGCGTTTCAGGCAGCCGATCAGCCAGCGTTTGCCTTCACCGCTGAGATAAGACCCAACATGATTTGCTGCCGGAAAATCGGGCTTCTCCAGCGGATCCCGGGCAAATGCCAGGACTTTCGCCGCTATTTCGGATTCCGGAATCCGGAAGCGGCGGGCTAACTTTTCAACGATACTGCGATACAAACCCTTGGTCTGATTATTCATCCTGGGGTAGACTTCTCCCGGGTCTCCGGACAAGATCTGGTCGACAAGCGAAACCTGGGGCAGTTCTTCCTCCCAGTTGATATCGCCAATCACTTTCAGGCTGATGACCAGGGAACGGATGGTCGATTCCGCCGACGCCTCGAATTGTTCCTCCTGATGAATCAGATCCTGCAGGGATACCGTACTTTTCTGGGATTTGCCGCCCAGAGCTCCGGTAATACAGTTCGTGATCTCCGATTCGTCAACCGACATGTTTTTCAACCGATAAAACAGATGTGAGACATAAATGCGATCTTTAAGATAAGCCGGCTTGCACTCCCGTTTGAGTATTGCGGCCATATCCTGTTTATCGCGGTTCTTGCGCGCGGCAAGCCGATTGGCCATACGTTCGGCCAGGCACTTGACTTGAATGATCCGGATGACTTCCCGGGATTCTTCGACTGTTTTTTCCAGCAGGCCAAACATCAGCATTTCCGGCAGGGACCACAGTTCCCGAAGCAGAATCGGTGTGGCTGACTGGTAGCTCCTGATCAGATCCAGAACCATTTGCTCATTCAGATGATAATTGCAGCTGCTGATGATTTCCCGGGCCAGGATATAGATGCGCGGGTAATGGCGCCCAGGTTCGCCGGTCAGAATCGGCAGGTTGCGATACTTGCGCAGGTTGCCGAATTCCTGCAGTCGCATCAGGCTTTTATAAAACAGATTGTAATTGTCGAAAAACCACTGTGAAGCCGGAACCAGGCCGATGATGACCGAAGGGGCGCGGCTGAGACGGCGGCGCAGGGTTTGCAGGCTCATGTAGATCTGCCAGTACAGCTGGTCGATGATGTGGCTGCAGGACCGCACCCGGACATTCTGCTGCCGGCCCGTCCCCTTGATTTGCTCGGTCGCTTCCGCGGCCGACAGATCGCTGCGCGGCCAGGCCGGCCGGCGGGCCGGGCGTCTGTAAAATCCCAGCAGTTTGCCAAAGTGGCCCATTTTCCGGATCGCAAGAATTGAAAACGGCAGAACAAAAAAAGATGCCAGCAAAACCAGCCAGTACCAATGGCTTAGAAAATCGGTTATGATACCCGTCATACGCCCTCCTGATCACCCAGCCTGCCGGCTGTGAAGAAAAAAGAGCGGCCATATCTGGTCTTTGCTGATCTGTGCTGACTTGATCCTGCGCTACTGAATCCTGGTACAAATTCGGTGAATAAATTTCATTATACCAGATTCCGGCCCGAATGAAAATACGCCAGGGGCCTCGAGCCTCGCCGGGCTGCGTCATCTGGCGGCAGTCAGACAGCTATGATAAAATCAAGTGGATCGCAAGCCCAGACAGAATCGGAGGTTATTTGCTATGAGAGAAATCGGGATCGGTGTGATCGGCGCCGGCATGATGGGGAAAACCCATTCTTACGCTTACCGCAATCTGCCGCTGTATTATCCGGATCTGCCTTTTCGTGCCCGGCTGGTCGGCATCTGCAGCGCCCATCCGGCCAACGCGGCGAAACTCCGGGCTGATCTGGGCTATGTTTTCGCCACCGACGATTACCATGAAATCCTGAATTGCCCGGACATCGATGCGGTCAGCATCTGCACGCCGAACAACCGGCACCTGGAGATGATTCTGGCTGCCATTCAGGCCGGCAAGCATATCTACTGCGAAAAGCCTCTGGTCGTCAATGCGGCGCAGGCCGATATCGTTCTCCAGGCACTGGACGGTCATCCCCTGGTCAATCAGGTCGTCTTTCACCTGCGCTTCTATCCGGCGACTCTCCGCGCCCGCCAGTTGATCGACGAAGGGCGCATCGGCCGGATTTTGAGTTTCCGGGCCGCCTTCCTCCATGCCGGTTCCGTAGATCCCGGGCGCCGGGTCGGCTGGAAGCAGGAACAGGCAGCCGGCGGCGGCGTTCTCCTCGATTTAGGATCGCATGTGCTTGACCTGATGCGCTGGCTGATCGGCGATTATCACCGGCTGCTGGCGAAAACCAGCATCGTTTATCCGCTGCGGCCGGGCGTGGATGGCCGCCCGGTTGAAATCAAGGCTGAGGATAGCGTCTTGATTCTGGCGCAAATGAAAAATGGCAGCCTGGGAACTTTAGAAGCAACAAAAGTCGCCACCGGATACCAGGATGATCTGCGTTTCGAAATTCACGGCGACCGCGGCGCGCTTCGCTTCAGCCTGATGGATCCTGACTGGCTGGAATTCTACGACAATACCCTGCCGGAAGAACCGCTGGGCGGCTGCCGGGGATTCACCCGGATCGAGTGCGTCGGCCGATATGCCGAACCCTCCGGCGGTTTCCCTTCCGTCAAGTCCGGCGTCGGCTGGCTCCGCGGCCATGTGCACTGCTTGTACAGCTTTCTCGCCTGCATTGCGGAAAACAAGCCCGCGGCACCCTCTTTTGCCGACGGCGCCTACATTCAGAAGATCATGAGCTGCGCGTATGATTCGGACCGGCTGAACCGATGGGTGGACTGCGGCTGATTCAGTGCGCCATGTTGCGGGGACTGGGCGCCTTGATGACAAAAAACTCTAATGTCTCCAGATCTTGATTGGATACATTCATTTTGGTCTTGTAAGGGATGGCGATGATGCTGCCGGCTGCGTAGGTGTGCGCTGCCTGGTCATCCAGCTGCAGGGTGATGCTGCCCTGGACGATGGCCATATAAACATGTGAATTGGCATTGTGTTCGGGCAGCGCTTCGGAACGGTTGAGAATCATGTGGTTAATGGCAACATATTCATCATCGACAATCCTTTCGATGATTTTACTGTCGCTGCGGGTAAAATTGTAAAGCTGTTCAATCATAGAGCGAACCTCCTCTCAATCCCCGGGCATCTCCGATGCGGATGCACCGCTTGGCTGCTTTCGCACGCTGCATCTGCTTTCATCATATCCGATTGAACGCAATTGTCAACGCAACACGGGCATAACCGCCAAAGCGCGGCGTTTTTCTCTATGCATAACGGAGAAAATGGAAAATAAATGAAATTTTTCCGCAAACGCTGTAACAAAATGCCCTATTTCTTCGTACTAATAGTAGGAGCAGTTTTAGATCTGCCTGAACGGCATCGCATGGCCACGTGCAGAGAATTGGAGGGCAGCCGGATGAAATATGTTTATGATTATAATCGCTCCTTTGTCCTGGTTTCCATTGTCGGAGCGATCCTGGGATTCCTCTTGCTGCACTCAGGCCTGCTATTATTCTATTTGCGCAGCCACACCTTTTCCAGCCTCGAGATCCTGCTGGTTTTTGCAATCCCGATCGTGCTGATTCTTCTGATCTATCCTTACCTGTCTTTCTTTGCCAAATCCGTGGTTGTCATCGACGACGCCGGTGTCACCATGATCTCCAGCATGATCTGGCATCTCGGCTGGGAAAACATCCGCCAGATCAGGTTCTGCCGCTTCAGCCTGACCCAGTTCAGCTCCTGTGTCAAGATCTACGGTACCGGCGGCATACCCATCGTCATCTGCAAACATCGGCGCGAGTATGTCCAGGCTTGGCTGCTGCTGTATCAGAAAGCCCTGGAGAGCGGCCATATCGAGCTTTCCGGCTCATTTGTCCGGGAAATGGAAAAGATCCGGCGCCCGGAAAGCAAGCTGGCGTAAGCATCCTGCTGCAGCGGCAACAGCGCCGGGCTGGCTGGAACTCTTGTCAATTACTTCTGAGAACTATATGATGAAGCTGCAAAGCTCATCCTATGGAGGTCTTTTTGTGAATTTTACTATTCCATACGGCCAGACTTATTTACCGTTCGATCTGCCTGAAAATCAAATTCGGGGATGTCTGGTTCCCAGGACCGGCGAGCTCAGCTCTGCTCTCCCGGAGGACGAGATCGTCGCCGCCGCCCTCAGACAGCCCATAGACAGCCCGCCCCTGGGCAAAATGGCCTTGCGGAAGAAAAACGCCGTTATTATCATCAGTGATCATACCCGGCCGGTACCGAGCCGGCACATCTTGCCCCTGATGCTGGCCGAATTGCGGCGAGCCAGCCCGGAGCTCGATATCACGCTGCTCGTGGCCACCGGTTTCCACCGCGGCACGACCCGCGCGGAACTTGGGCACAAGCTTGGTCCGGACATCTTGAGGCAGGAAAAAATTGTCGTTCACGACTGTCAGGATCAAAAGTCGCTTTGTTCTTTGGGCCGGCTGCCCTCCGGCGCCGAATTACTGATCAACCGCCTGGCGGCACAAACCGATCTGCTGCTGGCGGAAGGTTTTATCGAACCGCATTTTTTCGCCGGTTTTTCCGGCGGCCGCAAGAGCGTTCTGCCCGGCATCTGTGCCCGCGAAACAGTTCTGGGTAACCACTGCGGCGAGTTTATCGCCAGTCCGTTCGCCCGGGCAGGCATTCTGGACGGCAATCCGCTTCACCGGGATATGCTGGCGGCATCGCAAATGGCCCGGCTGGCTTTTCTGGTCAATGTCATTATCGATGAGGAAAAGAAAGTCGTCGCTGCCTTTGCCGGCCACCCGGAACTTGCCCACCGCGCCGGCTGCGTTTATCTGCAGCAATTCTGCCGGGTCCAGGCTGCGCCGGCCGAGATTGTCATCACATCCAACGGCGGCGCCCCCCTCGATCAAAACATCTATCAGGCGGTCAAGGGCCTGTGCACGGCGGAAGCATCGGCTGTCCCGGGCGGCGTGCTGATTATCTGCGCCGAATGCGCCGATGGCATCGGCGGCGACAGCTTTTACCGGGCTTTACGCGACTGCGACTCCGCGGCCAAGCTTTATGATTGCTGCAGCCGGACTCCGATGAGCGAAACCGAGCCGGACCAATGGGAAGCCCAGATCCTGGCCCGGATTATCGCCGGACACCCGGTCATTTTTGTCACTCGCCCGGAACTCGAGCCGATCATCACGGATATGAAAATGACCTATGCCGCCGATTTAAACGGCGCCCTGGCTCTGGCGCGCAAGCTGCGCGGCGCGAACGCCGGCGTCACCGTGATCCCCAATGGCATTTCGGTCATCGTCGGAACCTGATCCGGCAAGGTCTTCCCAGCAGTATCATTCCAGCAGTATCATTCCAGCAGGGTGTCCAGCAGCTTGTCTAGAGCATACGCGCAGGCCGCTTTTTCCTGTTCGCCGGATTTCAGGCGGGCGACTGTAATCCGGACTTCCTGCAGATAGCGGCGGATTCTGCCGCCGAGACCGGATTTGCAAGCGAATTAACTTTCGCTTGCAAAATTATTGTATTTCGTTCCGTAATTTGTTGACTTTCGTTTCTGGTAATTCTATAATTAGATCGCAACTAAAAACTTTCGAGGAGATAATATGCGAACATATCGGTTTGGAATTATCGGCTGCGGTCTGATGGGGCGGGAATTTGCCAGCGCCGCGGCCCGTTGGGGGCATTTGAGCATCGATGTCGCCCGGCCGGAGATCATCGCCGTCTGCGATGTCAATCCCGACAATACTGCCTGGTTCAGCCGCAATGTACCCGGACTGCGCCATGTTTTCAGCGATTATCATGATTTGCTGGCTTTATCGGAAGTTGACGCGGTCTATATCGCCGTACCGCACAATCTGCACGAGCGCATTTACGTGGATGCCATCAATGCTGGCAAGCACCTCATGGGCGAAAAGCCATTCGGCATGGACCAGGAACAAAGCCAGGCGATCCTGGCCGCCCTAGATCGCAATCCCGGTGTCTTCGCCCGCTGTTCCAGCGAATTCCCCTACTATCCGGCCATGCAGCTGCTGATCCGCTGGATCCGCGAAGAGCGTTTCGGCCGGATTCTGGAAATCAAAGCCGGATTCTGCCACAGCAGCGATATGGATGTCAACAAACCGATCAACTGGAAACGCAAGGTCGCCGTCAACGGCGAGTACGGCTGCATGGGCGATCTGGGCATCCATACCCAGCATGTTCCCTTCCGCATGGGTTTTCTGCCGCGTAATGTCTACGCCCGTCTCGACAAATTCATTACCGTCCGCCCGGATGGCAAGGGCGGCCAGGCCGCCTGTGACACGTGGGACAACGCGACCCTGGTTTGCGAGACTGCCGGTCCTGACAACCTGCCCTTTACGATGTATCTGGAAACCAAGCGCATGGCGCCGGGTTGTACGGATAATTTCTATTTTGAGATTTATGGCCTGAAAGCCTCGGCCAAATTTACCAGCGCCAATCCCGGCCTGTTCACCTATACCGTCGACTGGGGCAAGGAGCAGGCCTGGGCCGGTCTGAATGTCGGTTATAAGCCGATGG
>DOFA01000110.1 GCA_003532195.1 Clostridiales bacterium | reverse complement strand
ATTGGCTGAAGGCTTTATCATTATATAGGTCAAAATCGATCCATGTCAAGGCAAACCAGGAAAGGCCGGGAGATTTCCGGGAAATTTCTTGCGGGGGATGTCAGGTCTGTTTTCAAGCAGATTTGCGGGCATCCTGGTTGCCGGCGGCCGGTTTTGGGGTTAGAATAGTCCAATGACTGGGGAAAGGATCTGACTTATGTTCATTCAGCCTGAAGCGGCCGCTGTGATTGCCGGGCCGATACTGGATTTTCACGCCCATATTTTCCCGCCGCGGATCGCGGCCAAGGCGGTCGTTGCCATCGGCCGGTTTTATGGGCTCTCAATGACCGGCGGCGGNNGGCGAGCCGGTATCAGCCATCAGGTCGTTTTCGCGACGGCGACGCGCCGGGAACAGGTCGACTCCATCAATCTCTTCATGCGGCGCTGCCAGCAAACCGAGTCTTCCCTGTCGGCTTTTGGCACTTTGCATCCCGACATGTCCGACAGCGAGGTACAAGCCGAGATCCGGCAGATCGTGACGTATGGCCTGCACGGGGTCAAATTGCACCCTGACTTCCAGAATGTGGCCGCCGATTCGCCTTTCTCCATCCATGCCGCCCGCGCCATGGCCGGCCGGCTGCCCTTGCTGCTGCATGCCGGTGATCCGCGCCATCATTTCTCCCAGCCGCGCCAGGTCCGCCGCCTGGCGCTGGAATGTCCGGAAACAATCATCATCGCCGCCCACCTGGGAGGTTGGGGGCAATGGGCGGACGCCATCCCCGAACTGGCGGGCCTGCCCAATGTCTATGTGGACACCAGCAGTTCCCTGGCCTTTCTGACTCCTGTCGACGCTGTCCGCCAGATCCGCTGCTATGATCCGCGCCAGGTCCTGTTTGGCACGGATTACCCGATGTGGGATGCTGCAGAGGAATTACAGCGGTTCTGCAGCCTGGATCTGACCGCTGAAGAAAAGCGGGCCATTCTCTGGGAGAATGGCCGCCGATTGCTGGGATTGCCGGATGCTTAGACGGACGTTTTCAGCTTCTTTTTATAGATATAAGGGCAGCTTTCTGAGCCGCAAATAGCGGCCGGCCGCACCGTCAATCAGGCTGTCGTGTCTTCGGAATCTTTCTGGGTATGCCGGGCCATTTCCATTCGTTCCAGAGCGACAAAATCGATCTTCCCGACTTTCGTCCGGGGCAAATCGGCGCAAAATTCAATTTCGCGCGGCACGGCGTATTGCAGCATCATCTTCTCGCAATGGCTGATTATGCGCTGGCGCATCGTTTCCGGGTCGGCGGCACCTTCTGCCAGGACGACAAAAGCTTTGGCGACCTGCATCTTATACGGGTGCGGAATCCCGATCACGCAGGCCATGCGAACGCCGGGGACCGTGCTGATCACGTCTTCGACCTGCGAGGGGAAAACCGGAATGCCTGAGACCTTGAGGATACGCTTGATCCGCTGCCGGAAATGGAAATCGCCATCGGCATCCATAAAGCCGAAATCGCCGGTATGCACCCAGCGCAAGCCGTCCTCATGTTCCCGGATCGTTTCAGCCGTCGCCTCCGGATCATCGAGGTAGCCCAGCATCATGGTCGGCGCATGGATGCAAAATTCCCCATCGGCACCGACCGGCACCTCTTTCTGGGTGCCGGGTTCAACCACTTTCATCAGGACGTCCGCCAGAGGAATCCCAACCGTATTGTCGCGGGAATCCAGCATCGGATTGACCGCGCAGACGGTGACGGTCTCGGTCAATCCGTAGCCTTCGCGCAGGACGCAGGCGGAGCCGTGGTCTTTCAAGAAGCTGTCAAAGCGGTGCTTCAAATCGGACGGCAGTGAATCGCCGCCGCAGAACACAGCTTTCAGGCAGGACAGATCAGCGCCGTCCAGCTTCTTATTCTTGAGGATGCCCTCGAAAAGCGTCGGCACGGCAGCGATGAAAGAAGGCTTTTCCTTGACCATGACATCCGCCAGGACTTCCGGTGAGAACTGCGGTACCAGAATTGCCCGCATGCCATTAGCCAGCATGGTATGCATACCCATGCATAACCCGAAACCATGGAACAACGGCAGGATCGCGACCATGGACATCCCGGCCGGTTCGAAATTGAAAGGGTCATCCGCGCCGATGATCTGCGGCCCCTGGACGGCCAGCGCATTGAAATTGTATGAAGAGAGCATAATCGTTTTCGGCGTGCCGGTTGTTCCGCCGCTATGCAGATACACGGCACAGGAATAAGCGTCGCGTACCCGCTGGTAGGTCCTGGCGGCAGCCGTTTTCATGAAGTCCTGCCATTTCAGGTACAGCGGCAGGCGCGGCGCCGCGGCGATTTTCCGCCCTTTGGTCAGGAAAAAGCCTACTTTCATGGCTGGATTCAAGAAATCCATAATCGAGCAGACAATAACCTGACGGATCCTCGATTGCTCCAGCATATCGGTTTTCTTAACCAGCAGCGCATCGAGGATAAACAGGTAGTCGCTGCGGGTTGTCTTGATGTACTGCGACAGCTCTTCGGCCGGAGACAACGGATGCACCATGTTGCAGATGCCGCCCAGGCTGTTGACAGCATAGAAAAAGATCACCGCGTGCGGCGTGTTGGGCAGGCAGATCGTGGCCGTTTCGCCGGCCCGGAAACCCACTTTGGCCAGGCAGCCGGCAGCCTGGTCAATCTGTTCCAGCAGAGCCTTGTAGCTGATATGCTTGCCCAGAAAAGTCAGGGCCGGATATTGGGGATACCGGCGGGCAGTGCGGGCCAACATCTCATAGATTGTCAGTTCCGGGTAATTTTGCGCCGGTTTGAACCAGGGGTCGTAATGGGCTAACCAGGGCTTATCCATCAGTCAGTCTCCTCCCGTCTCTTTTGACCGTCAAAACAATTCATCAGCATCATTCTACACTCAGGCGGCCATTAAAGCAAAAACTTCCGCTCGATTAGTCGTTCTTCTCTGCTGTAAAATTTCGGCCGGATACTTTACAGCTGGCCGTAATAGGATTCCTTGCCATGCTTGCGGGAATAGTGTTTATCGAGAAGGCATTGCCGAAGCGCCGGCAGGCCGGGATTCAGGATTCGCGCCTGCATCGCCATCATGGCGCATTCTTCGAGGACGACGGCGTGCCGGACCGCGCTGGCCGGACTGTTGCCCCAGGTGAACGGTCCGTGGCCGGCCAGCAGGACTCCGGGCATCGCGGCCGGATCCAAATGGCGTTCGTTGAAAGTCTCAACAATGACTTTGCCGGTATTCAGCTCGTAATTGCCGCTGACCTCCTCGTCTGTCAGCATGCGGGTGCAGGGCACTGGGCCATAGAAATAGTCCGCGTGCGTCGTGCCATATGCCGGCAAGTCAATACAAGCCTGGGCCCAGGCTGTCGCCCAGCGGGAATGGGTGTGGACGATGCCTTGAACGGCCGCAAAACGGCGGTATATCTCCAGGTGGGTGGCTGTGTCGCTGCTGGGCCGGTAAGTGCCGCTGACAACCTTGCCGTTCAGGTCGACGATGACCATATGCCGGGCTTCCAGTTCCTCGTAGGGGACCCCGCTCGGTTTAATGACCACCAGCC
>DOFA01000273.1 GCA_003532195.1 Clostridiales bacterium | reverse complement strand
GCAGATTGACATTGATGGCTTGGGTGATGTAGCCCAGATAACAGGCAACCATCGTTTTTTGATAAGACTTGATCATGAGTCGATTACCCCCTGCCAGTATCTTAACAGATTTTTGCGGGGAAAGCCGATTGATGTCAGACAAGCGGACAGGCAATCGCTCGACTAATGAACGTTTTAACCGCAGGATGGTCAAAACGTTCATTTCGTTGACGCCCGTTCAGCTGCTGCTTATAATGAATCTATTACGGGCGCGTTGAAGGTGGGGTTTGCCGATGAATAAAATCGAACAACGAAAAACTATGCTGATCGAGCAGCTTCTCAAGCGAGGGCGGCTGTCCTCGGAAGACGTGAAGGCCTTGCTGGGGATTTCCCAGTCCAGCGTCCGCCGGCTCCTGGTCGACTTGGAAAAAGAGGGGAAAGCGCTGCGGGTGCACGGCGGCATCCAGGCCCGGGCGCTGGCTAACGAGAGTTATGTCTTTTCCGAATTCAAAGAACAAAATCCGGAACAAAAGCGGCAGATCGGCGCTTATGCCGCCGCGCACCTGGTCGAAAACGCCGATGTCATCTATCTGGACAGCGGGACGACGATCGTCCAGCTGGCCTTGGCCTTGAAACGGCAGATCGGCGAGGGCCGGCTCAAGGATATCCGAGTGGTCACCAATTCAATTCCCAATATGGAGATCCTCAATGACGCCGCCGAAGTCATTTTAATCGGCGGCCGTTTCCGCGAGCCCCGGCGTGATTTCGCCGGCTATGCTTCCGAACGTTTTCTGCGCTGCTTCAACTATCAGAAAGCCTTTCTCGGAGCCGACGGATTCGACGCGCAAAGCGGCTTCCTCGGCAAGGACACCGATACGGCCCGGCTCAACGAAATTATTCTCAAAAGGACCCAGTCAACTTATATCCTGATAGATTCTTCCAAATTTACGCGCAGTTCGTTTGTTTCTTACGCGGAAGCTGCGGATGTGACCGCGGTCGTCACGGACCAGGCGGTCAGTCCGGAAATTGAAAAGCTCTGCCAGGCGCAGGGCCTGCAGATCATTAAAGCCGTCTGATCAAGGAAAGGAACTCCCTATGGAATCATTACCTCTGTTTATCGGTCTTGATATCGGCACTTCAAGGGCCAAGGCGATTCTGCTGTCCCGGGACGGCCAGATCATCGCCAGGACTTCCTATAACTATACCAGCCTGGTCACGCCGGCTGGCGGCAAGGAGCAGGACGGGCGGGAATGGTGGACGGCCACGGTCGAAATGGTGCGGGAATTGGCCGACCGGGCACCGGCTGGTTCGGTTATCCGTGCCTTGAGCTTTTCCACCCAGGGCGGCAGCCTGGTCCTGACCGACCGGCAAGGCGATCCCCTGGCGCCGGCGATTATCTGGCAAGATCAACGCGGCGAACCCTATGAATCAATTGTGACCGGCGGTCTGCCCGATGACTATATTTACCGGCAGACCGGCTGGCCTTTAAGCAAGGGCTTGAATCTGCTGCAGATGCTTCGCCTGCGCGAGACAAAGCCGGAGCTTTTCCGGCGGGCGCATTATTTTTTGTCTGTTCCGGATTTTCTGGCGCTCAAGCTGACCGGCCGACCGGCGGTCGATTGTTCCAACGCCGGCATCAACCAGCTGCTGGATGTCCATGCGCAGGACTGGGACGACAATATCCTCGGATTATTGGGCATCGGCCGCGGCAGCCTGGCGGATGTCGCCGCATCCGGTGAAGTTGTCGGCCAGCTGCTGCCCGAGGTCGCCCGCGACTTGCACCTGCCGGAACAAACCCTGCTGGTGTCCGGCGGGCATGACCAGTACTGCGCTGCGCTGGGTGCCGGGGCGATCCATGACCGCGACCGTTTGATCGGCACCGGAACGGCCTGGGTGCTCATGGAGATCAGCCGCCGGCTGCAGGTCGATCCGGCCGATTGCAAGGCATTCAGCCGGCATACGGTAAAGGGATTGTGGGGCAAGCTGATTTCGCTGGAATCAGGCGGCGCTTCTCTGGAGTGGATCCGGACGGCACTGCCGATTCTGGATGACCGGAACCAGGCTTTGCTGCCGCTGGCCGAACTGGACAGCAGGATCCGGCAGCGCCTGGACAACACCGATCGGCCGTTTTTCCACCCTTATCTGGGCAGCTGCTCTTATCCGGCCGGTTCGCCGGCCGCCAAGGCTTCCTTTACGCTGCTGTCTGCCCATCACGACCGCATCGACATGGCGGCCGCGGTTCTGGAAGGGGTGGCCATGCAAGCCAGCTGGACGTTTGAAGCTTTTGCGGGGACGGATTCTGCGGCTGCGGGTTTACAAGCGGAGGCGCTGACCGGCAGTTCCAGCCCGGCCGTTCTAAAGGCTGCGCCGGTGATCATGAC
The DNA here is from genome assembly GCA_003532195.1 of Clostridiales bacterium. Taxonomy (GTDB): domain Bacteria; phylum Bacillota; class Clostridia; order Saccharofermentanales; family UBA5734; genus UBA8949. Next base: position 1,117 of record DOFA01000273.1, on the reverse strand, counting down.
CGGCGGCGCCAGCGCCAGCCCAGTTTGGCGGCAGCTCCTGGCCAATTGCCTCAACCGTCCCGTCGCCATACCGGCCGATCCGGAAGTCGGCTGTCTGGGCGCGGCCATGCTGGCCGGCCTGGGCGCGGGCTGCTATTTGGACAGCGACGATGCTTACAGCCGCCTGGAGAAAACCGTGACGATCATCGAACCGGACCGGCAGGCCGGATTGACCCAGGAACGCCTGGCCATCTTCAAGCGGCTGCAGCAGGCATTAGCTCATTTTTGAAGAACACAACTTTTCTACCCCGTGAAGCGGGTAGGCTTTTCAGGCGCTGCTGTCTGACAAGCAGGTTATGTCAAGAACATAGTTGGTCTCTTTCCCGGGGGATTNNCTTGCTCCGCGGTCAGACAGCCCGCTTGAGCGGGAGTAAGCGCAGAAAAGCCTGTGGAAAAGTTGTGTTAAGAACACAACTGGGATAAATGGATATAACGTTCATATATTTACATTATAATGAACATATAGTTCATAAATATTGACATACTGTTTATTTTTGCCTATACTGAGAACTATTCAGACCCGCCAGCATGGCTGTCGATAAAAGGGGGAGATCTCATGACAGGCAGAGAAATTCGGTTACATAAATTATTCTCGCATAACGAAAACCCGGTGATCATTGCCATTGACCATGGCTATATGGACGGCCCGATTCCCGGCATGGTCAATCTGCCGGAAACAGTGCGCAAAATCGACCCGGCGGTGGACGGCATTCTGCTGGCGCCGGGCATGCTGAAGAATCTGGGTCATGCTTTCGACTTTAAAGGCGCGCCAATGCCGATTGTCCGGCTGAACTGGAGCACGGTTTTCTGTTTTGAGTGGGGCTATTCCCAGGCGCATACAGTTGAGGCCTTCAGCGTCCGCGACGCGGTGGAGCTGGGCGCGGAGATCGTGCTGATTTCACTGACTCTGCATACCGGCAGCGAGGAGCTGGACGCCAGGAATATCGAATTGTTTGGCAAACTCAGCAATGAAGCGCGCCGGATGGGCATACCCGTGATCGGCGAGTGTTTCCCCAATCAAAGCGACAAGCTCAGCCCGGAGGAAATGCAGGACATCGTGCTGCGCGGCTGCCGGATA
>DOFA01000074.1 GCA_003532195.1 Clostridiales bacterium | reverse complement strand
CCATCGCCTGGTAGCAAGCCACTGTCTCCTGCCAGTTGGCCCAGGTGTAACCCTCCAGATGCCAGTTGAGGACCTGCTGACGCTGGATATAGGGTTTGTTGTCCAGCGGATCGTCCATGCTGTCCCAGGGTTTAACCGCAGCGCGGTCAATCTGTGAGGCGAAGGGTTCCGAAGGGTGGCAGGGCAGGTGCGGATCGCTGAAGTCGACGCGGACCAGCCAAGGTTCCCCTGTTCGGCTGCTTTCCGCCATCAGGCCACAGGCCTGGCGGGCCGACCAATGGGTGGGGCTGTCCGCCAGGGCAACCGGGCTGGGTTCGCCGAACCAGCCGTTCTTGTATTCCAGCCGGGGATAGCGCTCTGCCAGCAGCCGCTTGTGTTCCTGCCAGTCGATATAGTTCCGGAAGCCAAAATCGGCCGGGCGATGGGTCAGGGATGAATTCCACTTGCCGACCAGGGAACAGCAGTAGCCGGCCCGGGCCAGCGCGGCCGTAAAATAGCCATCATCCGGCGCCAGTGTCCGAATCGGAATAAAGTCCGGATTCCACAAGGCGCCGAAGCTGTCCGGCGCCAGTCCCGAAAGCAGGGCTTGTCGGGCCGGCGCGCAGACTGGCGCCGGCGTATAGGCATTCTCGAAGAATGCGCCTTCACCGGCCAGGGCATCGAGATGCGGGGTCGGTACGGCGATCCGCCCGGCAGCGCCGACGCAATCCCAACGGTGCTGGTCGCCGACGATCAGGAGAATGTTCGGCCGTTCCGCAGTCATCCTGGCAACCCGGTCAAATGGTTTTGAAAATGTCGCCGTGCAGGTTAGGCAGCGGTTCCGGACGAACGACGATTCCACCTTCTTCATAAGAACGAATGACGGCATACATGTACTCGATGGTCGCCAGGGCGTCGCGGCCGGAAGCGCGGATCAGGTCCGGCGAAACCTGGTTGGTCACATCTTCCAGGAAAGCATGGAGGCGAACCGGGAAGGTGGCGCCAAAATCGGTGATTCCGGTTTCATAGACTTCGGTCGGCGCCGGTGCGGAAAGTGAGTTCTTCGGCTGCCCGGCATCCCAGAAGGATATTTTTTCGACGCAGTTTTCAATGACGAAAGTGCCTTTGGTGCCGGCCATTTCCAGGCTCCACCAGCCGCCGAGGCCGAACATGGCGTCGCCGCGCTGGGAGAGAAGATAACCGGAACTGCCATTGGCAAATTTGACATGGACGCTGTTGATGGACAGCATGACGTCATTGGCGGTCTGACGAACGCCCGGTTTGCTCAGGAAGGCCTGGATGTGCGTGATGTCGCCGCCGAAATGGCGCATGACGGAGAAAGGATGGGCCAGAAAAGCTTTCATATGGGAATAGGGCCGCTGCCAGCGGAGCGAACCGGGGCCTTTGTAATCAGACTGGCCGCCGTTGAAACCCATCTTGTGGATCATGTACACCGGTTCGCCGATTTTTCCGTCCTTGATCAGCTGGTCGGCATGATCGGCGGTCTTGGTAAAATAATGGTTCAGGTTGCAGCCGAGATAGAGCTGTTTCTGTGCCGCCAAGGCCACCATTTCCCGGGCTTCGCGCACATCGTTGGACATCGGTTTCTCGCACAGGACGTTTTTTCCCGCCGTCAGGGCTTCCATGACCGGCACATAATGCCAGCTGCCTTGTTCGTAGCCGGAGGTGGTCACATCGATCATGTCGAGTTCCGGCATCGCCTTGAGCATGTCCTGCAAGGTATAAAACGCGGGAACACCGTATTTTGCCGCCGCCGCGTCGGCCAGTTCGCGCTTGACATCGCAGACGGCTGCCAGATTGGCCAATTCATCTTTGACGTAGGCATCAGCATGGGTATTGCCAATACCGCCCATACCGACCAGTCCAATTTTTAATGCCATGTTCTTTTCCTCCTGTATACTTATGAATATTTGATTTATTTGTTTTTACGAAAGCCGGTCGGCGATGTTCCGGTCACCTGCCGGAATTGCCGGGAAAACAGAGTGATATCGCCAAATCCCAGCTCCCTGGCGATATCGGCCACTGACTTGTCGGGGACGCGCAGCATTTCAGCGGCCTTGGCGATCCGGAAATTGCGAACATATTCCGACGGGGATGTCCCGAGGAAGCCTTTAAATTGCTTGGACAGGTAGCCCACGGACAGCCCGGATTCGCGGGCAATTTCCTCCGCCGGCAGATCCCGGGTGTAGTTGTTCTCAATNNCTGCCGGAAGTTGACGCTGGTTTCGCTCTCGGTGCGGTTCTGGTTTTCCGCCAGGCGGGCATAAGTGACCAGCAGGTCCATGAGCAGCGCTTTGCTTTTCAGCTGCCAGCCGACCGGACGGTTCAGGCGTTCCCAGATCAGCTGGCCGAGTTTGAGGACGATTTCCTGGCGCTCGGCCACACCGGCGTGCGCCCGGTCCAGGCGGTTCTGCCGGGATGTGTTCAGCAGAAATTTCAGCTCGCCGACATTTTGCAGGTCGTTCTCCAGGCCGCGCAGCGCTTCCGCAGTAAACAGGCAATTATAGAGAGCGGTATTGTTGGTGCTGATATAGCTGTGCACTTCGCCGGGCAGAATGAGAAAAATGTCGCCGGTCGTCAGGATTTCGGTCTTGTCCTCGTGGCTGTGCAGCGCCACGCCGCGATCAATGAAAACCAGTTCGTAAAACTCGTGCCGGTGCAGATTTGTCCGCGCATGGTGCTCGCTGCTGAAGACAATGACCGGGTATAAACCAGGTTCAAAGTACTGCGACGTTTTGATGATGTAGCTTTCCATGGCGGGTTCCTCCGCTAAACGCGAACTGCCGGCAGATCCGGCTGCCGCTACTGCGTGATTTCGGCGACCAGTACCGGCTGGCCGCCGCGGCGGATCGAGGCAATGGCGGCGTGGATCACGCGACTGGCTTCCAGGCCATCCCGGCCGCTGCCGTCGATGTCTTCCGGCCTCACACCGGCTGCCACCTGGCGGACAAAAGAGCTGATCCGGTCGGCAAAGGTGTCGTAGAACTGGCCGAAACCGTCGAACACGGGATTGGTGTAGACTTCCTTGATCCAGGAGTCCGCCGGGTACAGCGTGGCTTCGCGCCACATGTCCTCGACCACCAGACGGCCGTTGGTGCCGGCGACTTCGCAGCGTTCCATCGGATGGCCGCGCTTGATGTCATAGGAACTGGTGATGTGGCCGACCGCCCCGTTGGCGAACCGCAGGTTCATCGACTGGGTCGAATAGATCTCGCGCCCGGACGCTTTCATCGCGAAGCACTGCACTTCCCGGATATCGCCGCCGAAATGGCGGACGATATCCACGCTATGCGGATTCAAGGCCTTCAGGTGGTAAAATTCCGTTTCAAAACAGCCGAAGCGGCCGATCCAGAGATTCATGTTGATGAACAGCAGCTCGCCGATTTTGCCTTCCTGCTGCCATTTCTTTGCCGTGCGGGCTGCCGGCGTAAAACGGTGGTTCAGGTCAACCGCGAAACAGCGGTCGAGGTCGCGGGCGACGCGAACCATTTCCTCGGCCTTGGCCAGATCATTGCAGATCGGCTTTTCACAGAGAACATGGGCGCCGGCCCGCAAGGCCTGCAAAGTGGGTTCATAATGGTCGCTGGAATATTCGAAGCCGCCGGTCGCGACGCTGACCAGATCCGGCTTGACTTCCGTGAGCATTTTCTCCGCGTTTAAGTAATAAGGCACGTCATAGGCGGCGCCGGCTTTTTCGGCCCGGTCCGGCTTNNTCCGGCTGCAGGTCGCAGACGCCTGCCAGCTGAACCTCCGGCAGCGACCGGTATATGGTCGCGTGCGTGTTGCCGATTTTACCCATGCCGATGACGCAAACTTTTAACATTTCCTCGCCTCCTGGTCTTGAGCCATGATGGCGGCTATTGGCCGTCTTTCCTGGCTTCTTTAGCCGCCAGGTCGGCCTGCAGACGCTTGGCGGCGTTGGCATCGCCGATATGCATCGTGTTGTAGGCCTGTTCGGATGTCTTAAACGGGCCGCAGCCCATGCCATGCCAGTCCAGGTTGGTGTCGATCGGGTTGGCGCGGCCGGTGGCGGCTGTGCGGCGGGCAATGTGGCGGTTCATCCGGTCGAGCAGATAAGCCACGGTTTCCGGATTCTCCGCCGCGACATTCTGCAATTCCTGCGGATCCTTAATTAGGTTGTACAGCTCAATTTCCGGCTTGAAGTGGAAATCCGGCTCCTTGGCGACGATCAATTTCCATTGCGGGGTCCGCCAGCCGTTCTTGCGCATCCAGGTGCACTCGGTCAGATACATTTCCTCTTCCTGGACGATTTCGCCGCCGCGCACACGCGTCATCAGGTTGCGGCCATCGAAGGTGATATCGCTTTCAATGCCCATCAGATCGAGGATGGTCGGCATCAGGTCTTTCAGCTGGCAATAATCGGCGATCCGCGCGCTTTTAGTTTTTCCGGAATAACGGATGGCGAAAGGCACAGTCAGGGTACACTCATACAAGCCGTGATGGTCAAAATAACAATCGTGGTCATACAGCGTTTCGCCATGGTCCGAGGTAAAGACCACGATCGTGTCTTCTTCACGGCCCAGTTCGGCCAATTTCTCGAGGATCGACTGAATGCAGGTATCCATGTAGGCGACTCCGGCGTCGTACTGGGCAATGATATAATCCTTGTCAGTGCAGCCGGCCGGGAACCAGCTGGCGAAGTAATCGCAGAATGGCTTGAATTCATAGACCGGATCCAGCGTATGGTTGCCGGGATCAAACTCATCTTTCTGATAAAAAATCTTATGGAAGGGTTCCGGCGGCAGATAAGGGGAATGGGGATCCATGTGGCGCAGGAAAAGGAAAAACGGCTGATCCTCGCCGGCCAGGCGTTCCAGTTCCGGAATGGCTACGACATTCAGGTTTTCAGCTTTGTGGGCGCGGCCGTCGCCGTTGGTGGACAGCCAGCCTTCAAAATTCAGGTAACGGTCGAAGCCGCGAGAAGCGATATTGCCGGTAAAGCCGACGCAAGTTGTATTGTAGCCGTTCTCACGCAGCAATTCGGCCAGGGTCTTGCGGTCGGGAGCCAGGTCGCCCTTGTGGCGCAGCGCCACGACGTCGGTGCTGAAGCAATCCATGCCGGTCAGCATCGAGGAATACCCCGGGGTTGTCGGGACGCTCGGGCTGAAACAATGCTCAAAAACAATGCCGCCATCCTGCAAATACTTGTCGATGTAAGGCGTCGTCAGGCGGGAATAGCCGTGCAGGCTCATGTGGTCCGACCGCAGGCTGTCTATGCCAAAAAAGAGTAAATTCGGCTTTTTCATGTGGATCTCCTTTTCTATACTTACTTATATTGCGTATTGCGTATTGCGTCTTGCTTGCGTCTTGCTTGCTTATCTGGCTGCCAGTTTTTTCAGGCAGGCATTCATGTAGCCATAGCTCTCGGCGGCAATCACCGTTGCCTGCTGCAGGGACTGCGACGGACCGATGATTTCAAGATCGACCGGGCCGCTGTAGTGACCGTCGACCATCGCCTGGAAATAACCGTACAGATTGATATCCCCCCGTCCGCAGGCCTGCAGGGGCGGATCACCCGGCGACGGGCCGCGGCCACGGCAATCGCGGATATGGATGTGCCGGGTGCGGCTGAGCACAGCCGGCAGGGCATCTTCCGGATTAACGCCCGAGCGGTAAATGTGGCTGGGGTCCATGTCGATACCAAAACTGGGACTGCTGATTGCCGCCATCGCCTGCAGGGTCGTCGGCGTGTTATAAAGCGAGGCGCCGACATGAGCTTTGCAGCAGAGGGTCACGCCGTAGGTGGCGGCCCGTTCGGACATGCGTTTCAGATTGGCGATGCAGGCCTGCAAGCTGGCCTCGTCGCCGCTTTTGCCGGTCGGACCAACATTAATGACCGGAATGCCCAGCTCCGCCGCCGCCGCGAAGGCCAGTTCCAAGCGCTGTTCGTCCTGGGAAGCAACTTCAGAAGCTAAAATTTTCAGACCGGTTTCAGCGAGAATTTCGAGGATTTCCGACTTTTGTTCCCGGTAGCGTTCCGGATCGAGATGCTCGCACATCCCCTTGATCGCACAGATCTCCAAGCCGTCATAACCGGCCATCTTAATGGCCCGGGCCGCTTCGGCAAAACTAAAATCCTTGAAAAGAACCGTGTTGACACCCAGATTGATCATATGGTATTCACCTCGCAATTGATGAGCAGTTACGAGGGTCATTATAGCGCACCAAGCAGGTAAAACAACCAGTTTTAGACCTGTTTGTCAGAAAACGGAGCAAGAATTGCCAAATAGGATCATGATTTGCCAAGAACAGGATCGGACTGCTCCGGCAACCCAGGCATGCCAGGCATACCGGAGGTTCAATCCGCCGACTGACGGGAGATAGAACCGGTTCTGGCGCCGGTTATACGAATCAGATCCCCGGGGGTCAAAATCATCTGGCAGCCGCGCTGACCAGCGCTGACGGCAATTTTTTCCTGCAGCAGCGCCCGCTCATCGAGGAACGTCGGCCACTGCCTCTTCATGCCGACCGGCGAACAGCCGCCGCGCAGATAGCCGGTCAACGGCAGCAGATCTTTGACCGGAATCATATCCACCCGTTTGTCGCCGCTCAGGGCGGCTAACGCCTTGAGGTCGACCTCCCGGTTGACGGCGATGCAGCAGACCAGATAACCCGTCCGGTCCCCGTGGGCGACCAGGGTCTTGTAAATCATATCCGGCGGCAGATTTAGCGTCCGGGCTGCTTTCAGTCCGGACAAGTCGTTTTCATCATATTCATAGGTGCGGGCTTCAAAATCGATGCCCGCCTGATCTAAATGGCGCATGGCGTTGGTTTTTGGCGATTTCATCTGACGCTCCCCAACTTGATCACCTTAGTCATGATTCTTTATCCTTTTTATATGAATATTGAACAGGATTGTCAAGAGGAGCGTCCTTGATCACCGGCGCCAGCCTTTGTGCATTGCAGGCCCGAGAACGCGCGGGTTTCGCTGAAAGAACCAAGTAAAATAGTGCCGGTCACCGGACAAGATGATCCTTGCCAAACCTGCAGGATCATGATAGAATCAAATTGCTTTGATAATCAAAATAAATATATCGCCCAGATTCAGGAGGATGAATCATGCAAACCGTTGTTGGGAAAAAATATTATGATCGGCCCCGTTTCCAGGATCTGCGGGATTTGATGCGTTATGTCGGCGAGCAGTATGGGGATCTGGACGCCTACCGCTATCACGAGACACCCGGCGGCCCGGAAATCGTCCGGACTTACCGGGAATATGTCAAAGCCATCGACGACTTTGGCACCGGTTTGATGAAACTGGGCCTGGCCGGCTGCCACATTGTGGTCGTTGGGGCTAATTGCTATGAATGGGCAATTTCTCATAATGCCGTGGTCAACGGGACCGGAGTGTCGGTGCCCCTGGACCGCCAGCTGCCTGAGACGGAAGTCGTCAGCCTGACCGATCGCGGCGGCGCCGAGGCTTTCATCTACAACGGACCGCATCACGATATCGCCCGGGCTGTGGCTTCCGTTAACAATAAAATCCGTTTTTTTATTTGCATGAAGCCGGGGATCATCACACCGGAATTGCAGGATGCCGATCCGCGTTTCCGCGAGTTCGCCGAGATTATGCAGCTGGGCCATGCGGCTCTGGCTGCCGGCGACCGCAGTTTCGTCGATGCGCCGATCGACCCGGAAGCCATGTGCTCTCTTTTGTTCACGTCCGGAACCACAGCCCTGTCCAAAGGGGTCATGCTGTGCCACCGCAACATCACACACAATGTCTACGCCGTGATTAGCGTGATCGACATTGCCCGCGGCCAGCGCTGCCTGTCCGTCCTGCCGCTGCACCACACCTTTGAAAACACGGTCGGCATGTACATGATGCAGGCGTACGGCACCTGCGTCTGCTTCACCGACGGTCTGCGCTACCTGGCGCAAAATCTCAAAGACTGGAAAATCAACATTATCCTGGCTGTGCCGCTGCTTTTTGAAAACATCTACCATCAGATCCAGAAAACCCTGGAAAAAAGCGGCAAATTAAAACTCGTCAACATCATGCGCAAAATTTCGAATGGCCTGCGCAAAATCGGCATTGATGTCCGCCACAAGCTGTTCCACCAGATTATCGCCGGAGTCGGCGGCGGCCTGAACTTATGCGTCAGCGGCGCGGCCGCCATAGATCAGGAAGTCACCCGATTCTTCAAC
>DOFA01000066.1 GCA_003532195.1 Clostridiales bacterium | reverse complement strand
GAAACGGATTACACCGCTGACCTGTATGCGCTCAAGGGCAAGGATGAACCGATAAGGATTGCTTCGGACGCATCCCTGAGTTTTGTTAATGGATTGAAGAGTTCCATCTTGTTCTTCACCGATTACGAATACTTGTCTGATAGCTCTTACTCCCGCACCGGTTCGCTCTATTCATTCACCTATGGCGACGAGGAGAAGAGCCGGGTCACCTCTGATGTGATCCGGGTGCTGTATGGCAGTACTTATAACGATCCCAGCAGCTTTGCCTATCTGAAATACGATTACATCGACAAAGATGAATACGGCGAAGCGATTGTGGTTTGCAAGCTTTGCTACTACGAGAACGGCGAATCGGTCACCCTCGCCAACGACATCATCGACTAGACCTGATCAGAAACGCCGGCCTCCGCCGCCATGCGTCCTGCCGCTGCCCGACGTATGGGTCGAGCTTCGTCCGGATGATCCTGGTCTGGTGGTTGTCGCCCGGGGAATCCGTCGGGTTGTGACGAAGGAATTGACCAGATTGTCCGCATCGGACGCGACCGCGAGGTCGACCAGGCTGTTTTTCTGATAATCAAAGACAGCCCGCCGGGGATGGCCGCGGTAGCTTTTCCTGGTGCCGGCGAAAATGGACAGGCCCATCCCGCCCGATGCCAAAGCACCCAGGATGCCCTCAAACCAGGTGAGCGCATTGCCGCCTGATTCCGGTTCATTGTATTGGTCCGAAGGGATTCCGGCGGCCATGAAGGCAGCTGTGGCGTCAAGGAAAGACTGGGCGGCGCCGTAGTAGTCCCCTGCCTGCATGGGCGCAAGAACATCATCTAAGATGCTGTCTATACGGTCATCGGTCAGGTAGCGGATACCGCTGCCGGAGGTGGAGATCTGGATTTCGCCATTGTCAAAATCCATCAAGAACAAAACGCCGTCAAATTCGTCGCCAACGCCATAACCGCCGTAGTCGAAGAAATCGTCGGCATAAGCCTGTGCGCTCTTGCCGCCGGCGTCATCGGTCGTGACGATGACAATATCCATGGCATACCGGCCGCCCAGTTCCGCTGCCGCCTGTTCGAGCTGGCTTACCTGCCCGGATGTAAAAACACCCGACTGGTCAACCACCAGGGGTCCGGCAGCTCTGATCCCGCGGGACGGCAGCACGGCCGGCAGCAGAAAAAACAGCAGTATAACTGCGGCCAGAACCGCAGTTAGAATTATTTTGATCTCTCGGTTGCGCCTTACCATATCAACAACCCTCCGATTATGGCGAGGATGAAAATCCCGGCCGCCACCAATCCCGAGACCAGGCCCAGCTTCTTGCTGTCCACGGGCAATTCGCCATAGGACTTGCCGTTCTGGCCGTTGATCGCATAGACGTAGGTCTTGCCCTGATAGCGGTAGGTGAGGATCCAGGCCGGCAGCAAGGTATAATTCCAATCCTGAATATCCAGATCGAGATTGGACCGTTCCATTTTAACCTGGCTGTATCCCCCAAAAGTATCCTGCATCATCTGTGTCACATAATCTTTGGCCTTGCCCTCAATCTGGGGCTGCACTTCCTCCCTGGCGATATCATATTTCTCGGCAAAAAAACCGCTTAGGTAGGCTGTCGAGAAATCAACCGTCTGCGCTTCGTCATAGGGAGAGATGGAATCAATCAGGCCTTTATCGATCTTGCGCAGCGCCACTTCATGCATATTGCGGACCTGGATCCGGCCCTGCCGGGCCAGGTCAAAAACCTTGGTTTCCGTATACTCGAGGTCGCCGGCCATCCAGACCCGCCGGTTAATGCCCTGNNAAGCCGGTCATTTTTTCCATCTGCGACTGGCTGTAAAACCCTGCCGGAACGAATTTTTTCTTGCTTGCCCAATCCTTGAAACTTTGCAGGGCCTTTTCCTTGTCATAGGCAAAAGGTATGATCCGGTTCGGACGGAATTCGCCGCTCAGCCTTTCAGTGAGAAGAACCGGGTTGTGGCAGTAATAGCAAAAGGTCGCGGCAGTTGTATCTTCGGTCACAACCTTCGCCCCGCAGCTGTCGCATACATACCCTTTCAGATGCGCCGGTTCAGCAGCCGCTGCAGCAGCTTGGCGATCTGGTTCTCTGCCGCTCCTGGCCGCTTCGGCGCGGGCCAGAATTGATTCGTTCAGTTCAGCCATCTGCTCGTTGGTAAACTCGCTCAGGCAATGCTCGCATTTCATTTTCTGGGTATCCGGATTAAACTGCAGGCCACCGCCGCAGTTGGGGCATTTATATGTAGCTGTTGTCATATGTTTACATCCTGACGACTGATTAGCAGCTGCCGCTTATAGGGGCTTGCCGCATTCCGGGCAAAATTTGCTTTTGCTGCTGCCTAGCGCAAATCCGCAATTGGGGCAAAATGCTGCCGCCGGTTTCTTTTCGCCGCATTCCGGGCAGAATTTGCCGCTGTTGACCGAACCGCAGGCACAAGTCCAGGACCCGGCGCCGGCGCCGGCACTGACACCGGCGGCCTGGACGCCTGTCTCGGCTGCCTGGGCCGGCGGCTGCGCGTTTTGCTGCTGCTGTTGCTGCATCTGCTGCAAGTTGGCTTGTGACGACGTTCCCATAAACCCGCCGCCCGCTTGCATACCGATGCCCATGCCCATGAAGGTCGCGGCGCTGCCGTTTGGATTCGATCCGGCGGCTTCCAGCCCGCGGGCCACCGCACCCTGGACATAGCCCTCGCGGACGCTTGGATCGCCCAGCATGGCGCCTTTGTTCCGGATATCGATCAGCTCGCGGGAGGCTTCGTCATAAGATATGCTGGCGATGCCAACCGCCTGGATCTCAAATCCGCGCATCCGCTTCCAGGATTCATCCAGGACATCGGCCATATACTGGCTGAGTTCCCGGCCTCTGGAGGCCACATGGGAGATCCGCAGGCCGTCGACCGACATTTTGTTCATCGATGCCTGAAGCGCTTCGAGAAACTCCGACAGATATTGTTCGTTGATGTCCTCGATATCCACCCGCCTCTGGTCGCGGGGAATCGCTTCCCGGTAGAACAGCAGCGGATCCGTAATTTTAATCGAGTAATCGCCATGGGCGCGCAGGAAAAGCTCGGCGTTGTAAAAATTGTCGAAATAATTCAAGGCATTGGGTGTGCCGAACTTGATGCCCTTGATCTCCTGCAGGTTGACATAGAAGGCCTGCTGCGCTGTCGGCGTGACGCCGCCGTATTTAAACCGGCTGAAGGTTTCCTTGAGGGTATCGCCGAACTGCCCGTTGAACAGAGACGGCAATGACGAATTGTTCACGGTGTAATAGCCTTCCTCGGCTGTATAGTCGACGATCTTGCCGCCGTCAACCAACATCATGAACTGGTTGGGATAAACATGGATCACCGAACCGTTGGATACGGTGTTCTCTGTGCCTTTGACATTACTGTTGCGCCGGTCGTCCTTGCGGACCTTGACGCCGCTGGTAAATACGGTTGAGTCGCTCATCGCGTCCGGTTCGAGAACCTCGAGCCACTGATCCGCCAGCGATCCGCCGATAGCGCTGGCAATTGCCTTGATGATTCCCATAATCTGTTCCTCCTAATGCTTAAGATTCGTTTGCGATTTTTTTGATAATGCTGCGTGCGGCGATAACCCCGCTGGCACCCGCCTGCGCCAGGCCGCGGGTGATACCGGCGCCGTCGCCGACCGCATACAGGCCGGGCAGCTTGGTTTCCAATTCATTGTTCAGCTCCAGGCGCGAACTGTAGAACTTCACTTCGACGCCATAGAGCAGGGTGTCATGGTTGGCGGTGCCAGGGGCAAGCTTGTCCAGGGTTTCAATCATCTCGATGATATTGTCCAAATGGCGCTTGGGCAGCACCAGGCTGAGATCGCCCGGCGTGGCTTCCAGGGTTGGCCGGACGTAGCTTTGCTCGAGCCGGTGGTCATTGGTCCGCCGGCCGTTGATCAAATCGCCGAAACGTTGGACCAGGACTCCTCCTCCCAGCATATTGGACAGGGATGCGATCCGTTTGCCATATTGGT
>DOFA01000072.1 GCA_003532195.1 Clostridiales bacterium | reverse complement strand
CGGGCGATCGCCACCCGCTGCTGCTCGCCGCCCGACAATTCCTGCGTCCGGTGCTTCATGCGTTTTTCGAGGCCGACCAGCTCCAGAACCTCTTCCGTCCGGGCCCGCCGCTTTTTCGTATCGAAGCGGGCGATACGCAAGGCGAATTCAACATTTTCATAAGCGGTCATCGTTGAGATCAGGGCGACCGACTGGAAGACAAATCCAATTTTGCTGCGGCGCAGGCGGTCCCGCCTCGGTTCGGAAAAAGCATTGATATTCTGCTGTTCAAAATAAACCTTGCCGGAGGTCGGTTCGTCCAGGGCGCCGAGGAGATTGATCAGGGTGGTTTTCCCGGAACCGGAACGGCCCTTGAGCATGGTCAGGGATTGCCGCCGGATTTCGATGTTGATATCCTGTAAAACCGCGATCGTCTCATGACCGGATTGAAAACTCCGGTACAGGTGCTCCGTCCGCAAGATCATCTGATCGTTCATCTTGATACCTCCGCCCGGCTGCCAGCCGGATGCCGCATTATTCCTCACCCAACTTGACGGCCTGGTCGATCCGGATGCGCAGGATCAGCCGTATGAGCACAGCGCAGCACAAGAGCAGCAATATACCCAGAATGACATAGATCTTCTGGGAATCTGCCGCAACCGCGATCACCCGGAAAGGCAGCGGCTGGTCGATCGACCGGTAGACCAGCTGGAAAAGGGGCACGTAAAGCAGGCTGCACAAATTGCCGAGGAAAATGCCGAACAGGATGGCGATACCGGAAACCAGACCCTGCTCGCAAAGCAGCATGCCGATCACGGAGCCTTTGCCCAGGCCCATGGCCCGGAAAACCCCAAACTGCAAAACCCGGCTTTGCACCGCCATGATCCAGTAAATCAAAAACCCGATGGCGCAGACCAGCATTGAGACGATGAAGCCCAGCGTCAGGGCGCCGTTGGTCCCCTGCAGCTGCGGATCATTTTTCGCGGCCGTGATCATCTGGTTTGCTGATTGAATTGAGGTAATGCTGATGCGGGCATCTTCGATCGCCTGATAGATCGTTGCGTCGTTTGCCCCGGCCGAACGCTTGAGCCAGACTTCATAAGGCTGAATGGTGGTTTGGGTCAGAACAAAATCGAGGCTGGCGACAATCAGGTAATTTGGCTTCAAATTACCGTTCCGGTCGATCGACTGCGGCTGGAATCCCGGCCAGTAGTCGACAAAAGCAATGATGATGCCATCGACATTATCTGTATTGCCAACGGTATAAATAATGGCGTCGCCAACTTTCAGCTCCATCTCGTCCCGCAGGTTGGTTGACAGGATGACGCCGTTGGGCATGCTCGACAGGACATTCATGTACTCGTTAAGGTGATGGCGGCCCAGGTCGCTGCGCCACCAGGCGGCGAGAGCGAAGTCATAAGGGTCGATGGCCATCAGGCTGATCACTTTATTAACCTGGCCGGTTTTCTTCATGCGCACTTTATCGGTGCGGTAAACGCGGGTGGCGTGTTCGACGCCTTCCAGTTTATTGAAGCGCTCGATGTTCGGCTCAATGTATTTGATCACTTTATTTTCTGACGATACGACGCTTGCGCTGATCGGATCAAAGGGATTCATCTCCACAATCGGGTTGCCATCCTTGCCGTAGGGCTGCCAATACTCCTGCAGCCTGATATTGGCGCCGACCTCGCAATTGAGGCTGTCTTCCGTGTTGCTGTTGATCGTCCGGGCGGCATTGGCATTGAACAGGCCGATGGACAAGGCCAGAATCAGGAAAATCATCAGAAATTGCTCCTGGCCTCCGGACCGGCTGATCTGGTGAAAAGAGGCATACGGCACAGGACTCCACCAGCGGCGCCCCAAAAGATAGACCAGGCGCAGGATCCAGGGATAAAGACGAAGGAACAGCAGTCCGGCGCCTAAGATGAAGATCGTTGAAGAGAGGAACAGCAGGAAATCGAGATTTAATTCCGTGCCGCTGGCGCCGGTCTGCATCTGCAGCTCAACCTGGGCTTCGAGGCGGTAATAAGCGTAAAGGCTGATTCCCAGCAAAATGATGTCCAGGAAAATGCGCTGCCAGAGAGGCGGCCGGGCAGTGCGCGACTTTTTCCGTTTCTGCTGGACAATGGATGTCCTCGCCTGGATAAACACCGGCAGCAGCATGGTCACCAGGAAAATCAGCACCGCGCCCAGCCCATAGTACAGAGCCTGGCTGTCCAGTTGAATTTGCAGGGCTTTGCGGCCGACAAACTCGAGAAAGCCATTGGAAGCGCCGATGACCCGGACCATCCAGAAACCGAGGATAGGACCAACGACCAGAGTCACCGCACCCAGAATAAAACTCTCCAGTCCATAAATGAGCAGGATGCGGGACCGGCCGGCGCCGCGGCTCTCGAGAACCGATATGACCGTGGTTTCACTGCGGATCATCAGCTGGGAAACCATAAAGATGTAGAAAATCAGCATGAGCAGAATCGGTATGATTAAAATCTGCAGTGTCAGCTTCAACTCAGCTTCCCTTTCATTATACCCATCGATGACCGAGAGAAAGGTCGTCGAAAAGACTGTCGTCCGGGAATTGGCTTCGGCCAGGGCGCTCCCCGCTTTGCAGGCTTTCTCGATCGCAACAATATCCTGGATCCGGAACTGGTAAAAATCAAAGACAGCATATAATTTCTGCTTGTCGATGCTCAGGGCTTTATTTTGGCTGGATAAATCCGTCAGCAGATCCGTATCGACCATCAAGGCTTCTCCGAAGCTGTTAATGCTCTGGTACCAGTATAAGTCCTGGTTGTCCGCAGCTTCAAACACGCCGACAACCTTGATTTTGAGCAGCGACGGCTCTTCCTGTTTCTGTTTATAGCTATAGATTTCATAAACCCGGTCCAGGACCATATAGGAATTCATCAGTGCCGCCGGGCTGGCAATGACTTCCAGGATCCCGTCCGCTGTGTCGGTCCGGTACATGCGTCCCTTGATGATGTTGACATGATCGGCCAGATTGCTGATGCTGCACAGGTCAAAACTGGAGCGGGTGTTCTTACCGTCGTCGTCGAACTGGTGATAAAGGTTGTTGATCTGGAGAATTTCCTCGCTCAGGATCGCTTCCACCGGCATCTGGCTGACCAGTCCGGCGATTTCCGTCCGCATGGTTTTCGCCAGCGCCGCGCCGCTCTCGGATCCGGAATAGCTTAACGTATTGAACAGGTTGATATAGCCGGGATATCGGCTATTGGTTTTCAGGGCGCTTTCCAGATCCTTGGTCAGGAGGCGCTGCAGGATGCCGTTCGAATAGATCGGTATGCTGCAGATCATCCCGACGACCAGAATCGAACCAAGTAAAAGGCAAAGAACCTTCCAGGCATTGCTGAATATTTTGCGTAAGACGATCTGAAACACGCTGTTGCCCCCTTAATTGACGATGACCAGATCGCCTTCTTCGAGGCCGTTGACGATCTCCGCCTCCGTATCTGTCTGCAGGCCGATTTCGACATCTTTTTCAACGCGGACGCCGTCTTCCAGGACATTGACATAGCGGCGGCCGCTCATCAGGTTGATCAGGCTCCGCTTCAGGATCAGCACATTCTCCCGCTTTTCAATGACATAGATGATCCGGGCGCTGTCGCCCATTTCCGCTTCCTTGGGATTATCGCCCTGGATGCGGATGATCGCGGCATCGCGCAGGGATTCGATCGGGTCGTTGAAGAGCGTGGTCGGATTGGCGACGACTTCGCCCGTTAAGACTTGCTTTTGAAATTCCACCGATACCATGGCGCCGATCGGCAAATCACTGGCATCGTCAGCTGTCGTCACGAGCAGGAGCGCCGTCGTGTTGGCGACTTTAACCACCGTTTGATAGGCGTTGATATAGTCGCCCGAAGAAGCGCTGGTCGCGTAGACAACCTCGCCGTCAAAAGGCGCGAAGATTTGTGTCGCCGCATACTGCTGGTTCATGTCGTCCAGCGAATACTGCTGCTGTTTCAAGTTCAGCCGGGCGATCTTGATATCGTATGAGCTGGCGCCGTCGGTTTGCAGCTTGGATAAGGCCAGCTGGCTCTTCTCGACATTGATTTCCTGGATCCGGATCGCGCTGAGCAAGGATTCGGCGTCAAGCTCAGCCAGCAGGTCGCCGGCCTTGATATCCTGCCCGTACTTGACGTAAACCTTTTTCAAACGTCCTCCCTGCTTTTGGAACGAGAGGCTCTCCTGGATCTCGGGAACAAATGAAGCACCCATCTTGAGCTCCGAGATCAGGGTCCCCCGAGTCACGGCTTCGGTCTTATAAGCGATGGTCGCCGGCTGGACCAGCGGCGGAGCCAGTTCCTCTTCCTCTTCCGGCAGCAGGCTGCAGGCCGAAGGCAGAAGGCAAGCTGCCATGATAAGCAGCAATACCAGCAGTTTCGCGTATGTTCGGAAAAAACCATTCATGGTGAATCCTCCGGGCTAATATCAGCCGTATCGTTTTCCGGCGGCATGAAACCGTCGGTACAGGTTTATTAAATGGTACAGCAAATCAAATGACACGACAATAGACAATCTTTCTAATATCGTGCCATAAAGATTATGCAAACTACTTTAATTTTAGATAAATATAAAATTTTTGCAATGCTATATAAATATTTTCAAGGATAGCTGACCGTCTGTTCCCATGCTGCCCAAGGTTGGGAGTCCGCGCCGGTCTATTGAGGAACAAATCAAATAACAAACCGATTACGCATTACGCATTTGCTTCCAATATTATCTCGTTCAACTTTTCATTGATTTTGGCCACATATTTACGAATGTCTGCTTCCTCGCCTTCATTCAGCGGTTCCACCGGTTTTGTCACCCGCTTGCTGCTAAACCCCAAAAGGCTAAGCGAATATTTGGCGGCACTTACGGCATTTCGTCCTTTGGTAAGAATCCTGCCGGCTTCGCAGACAATTCGCTGATATTTATATGTACTCTCAACATCCCGATTACTTGCCGCATGATATAAGCGCAGATACAACTTCGGGAAAAGTGGCGCCAGTACTGGAATGATGCCGTTTGCGCCCATGAGCAGGCTTGACCCTGCCAAATCCGTATTCC
>DOFA01000029.1 GCA_003532195.1 Clostridiales bacterium | reverse complement strand
CGATGGTCAAATAAACCGGCCGGGAACCGATCTCCCCGATTGCTGCCTCCAGACCAGTCAAACTGAACGCGTTCATCCGCACATGACCGTCACGGGCAAATAAAAATTCATCTCGGGTGCCCGAACGAATGCCGAATTGCCAGATCCTGCCGTCACCGAGCAGATCCCAGACGCGCCGCATAACCGTGGCATGCGAAAGGGATTCGCCGAGATAATCGGACCGCAAATCAGCATGGGCGTCAAAATGCAGGACGCACAGGTCCGGCCAGCGCTCCTGGCAGGCTTCAATGGCCGGCAGGGTGACCAGGTGTTCGCCGCCCAGGATGACCGGCATCTTATGGTCATCCAGTACCTGGCAGACTGCGCGCCGGATGCGTTCCAGAGCGGCCGGAACGCTGCCCGCGGGCAGTTCCAGATCACCGATGTCGCAGATCTTGTCTGCCGGCAGTTCATAATCCTGATAAGGGCTGTATGTTTCCAGGCTCAGGGAATCCTGACGCATCGCGGCGGGCCCGAAGCGCGAACCAGGGCGGAACGAAGCCGTGCTGTCAAATGGCGCACCGAATAAAATGACGTCAGCCTGCGCGTAGGAAGCGGTACAATTCATAAACTGCAGCCCGAGCAGGGGCAGATCAGGCAAATGGTCTGATGAAGTTGTTTTCTGGCTGTTCATGTATCGCCCGGCTTTCCGGTTCTCCAGCTGCCGCAGAATCATGCCGATCCCGGCAGCGATTGAAATGAAACCATCGCGATTATAGCATACTTTTCCCGGCTCTTCATCTATTATACATTACTTTCCACCTCGCAGGCGGGCAGGTTTTCTGGCGCCGCTATCTGACGTACTGAGGAGCTTGCTCCGCAGATCAAAAGAAAACCAACCATCATGACAAAACCGCCTACTGACCAGACGCGATTTTTCCGGTACGCTGGAAGTGGACATTCAGACCGGATAAGATCCGATACCGCGACAGCCGGTTTACGAACTGGCAGCGGTCATTTTACGGAGGTGCACGATGGCTAACTTCAATCAAATTGAGTTTTATGACAAAGTTTATGGCTGCTGGATCGGCAAGAGCATCGGCGGAACCCTGGGCACGCCGTTCGAAGGCCGTCAGGAATTGCTGGACGTGCGTGATTTCACTTCACCGGCCGGCCAACCTCTGCCTAACGACGACCTGGACCTGCAGCTCGTCTGGCTGAGGGCGCTCGAGGACCGTGGAGCGCTGGGCATCAACGAACAAGTCCTGGGCGAGTACTGGCTCAACTTCATACCGCCGCACTGGAATGAATACGGCGTTGGCAAAAGCAACATGAAAGCGGGTTTACTGCCGCCGCTGTCCGGCAATTATGAAAATGGCTGGAAGCATTCCAACGGCGCCTGGATCCGCTCGGAAATCTGGGCCTGCTGCGCGCCGGGGTGCCCGGATATCGCCACCCGCTACGCCTGGTTCGACGCCTGTGTGGATCACGGCACCGGCGAAGGCACCTATGCCGAGTTGTTTACAGCAGCCGTCGAAAGCGCCGCTTTTGTCGAGTCGGACCGGGACCGGCTGATCAATATCGGGCTATCCTACATCCCGGCGGAATGCCGCGTCGCCCGCAGCATCAACATTGCCCGCGACAGCTACGCCCGTGGACTGGAATGGCAGGAAGCCCGCCGCCTGGTTCTGGAAGATTCCGCCGATCTTGGCTGGTTCCAGGCCCCGGCCAACGTGGCTTATTTTGTGATCGGCTGGCTGTACGGCGAAGGTGATTATAAAAAATCATTGCTGATCGCTGTTAGCTGCGGCGACGACACCGATTGCACCGGCGGAACCCTGGGCTCGATCCTCGGAATTATCGCCGGAGCCCAGTCTTTGCCAGCTGATTGGAAAAAACACATCGGTGACGACATCATCACGGTGGCCATCGACCGCGGATCTTTGAGCCGGATTCCGCCAACCTGCGCGGCCTTGACCGAGCGGGTCATCCGGATGACCCGGCAGGTTCTCGCAGCCTGGCAGACGCCGGTCAGTTTGAGCGGCGAGCCGACAGACCTCACCGGTCTGGGCGGCGACGCCCTGATGGCTTCCGAGAAATATTTGCGGCGGCTGACATCGATGAGCGGCGCCCTGGTTTTTGATTTTGTCCATACCCGGGTCGCTGTGGATTACCCGGACGGTATCGATGTCTGCCCCGGCCAGGAAAAAACCATCCAGCTGACACTCAAGAACCAAATGCCGGATCCGCGCCATCTGAACATTTCTTATTACTTGCCCGATGGTTTTGAACGGGTTGAAGGCTGCAGCCATGTTTGTCTGCAGCATCAAACCCTGGTTTCCAGCGGCGAGCTGACCCTGACCGTCGTTGTGCGGGCCGGCCAGGAAATCCCGAATCCCTGCCGCGGCGTCATTCAATTGGTGGCGGAAGGACGGCCGACCGTTGGCCTGCTGCCGCTGCTGTTCTTCGGGAAATAAATGTCTTCCGGAACCGGTCTTCCAGGCTTCTAGCCGATCCAGGGCGTCTTCAGGATACCGGTCGGATGCAGCTGGTATTCGTAGCTCCAGGCATCGTCCGAGGTGCGCCAGGCATCTGGACCGAACCAGGTCCGGCTCGGATCGCAATTATGGACCGCGCCGAAGGTGTTAACGCGGTTGCCATAGAGATTCAACTCAATCTCATGCTTCCCAGCCGTCAAACCGTCGATTTTCAAGTCGTAAGGACTGAAAACGGTCCGGCCGGCCGGCCGGCCGTCGACCGCCACGGCAATCAGTGCGCCCCGGTAGCAGGGGGCGTGAATAGTCAAGCTGCCGTTCACGGTATCGGCCTGAAGCCGGTAAGTGACATTGCCGCCGTAAAAGGGCAGTCCCTGATCGGTGTAATCGCCAAAAGCCAGCTCACGGACCGGTTTGGTCAGAACCTTGGTCCAGCCGGCAACCCGGACNNCAGTTCAAGCATGCTCGTGCCGGCCGGCAGGTCGGGCAATTTCAGGGTTTGTATGGCTTTGTCGACATACCACCCGTCCGGTCTGCTGTCGACTGTCTGGCCGTTCAGGCGGACAACCGCCGCCGCCGCTTCCTCGACAGCCAGCCGGGGAGATGCGACCGACTCTTCCGATTCAATGGTAAAACGCAGACGGACCCGATGGGCAGGCGGCTCTGCCGTTATCGTCCAGGGCTGGGCAACCGCTTTCTGACGCAAGGGATAACCCAGTTGCTGGCGCAATTGATTATCCGCCCGCAGGATCTCCTCAGCCGGCTGCCAGGGCCCGTCATCGCAGGCATATTCTGCGATATCGAGCAAGAGAGCGTTAGGTTCGCTCAGGCTTACCGGTACTTTCCCCTGCTCCGGCAAGGTAATTCGCTCCTTCCGAGTCGCCTTCAAATCGGACAGCGTCCTGTCATTCCTTTCTGATCTGATCGCAGCAGTCGGCTGCACTTGGATTTCGGACGCCGGTTCCAGCAGCAGCAGCAAACTGTCATGGTCATATAAGATCCGGTCCAGCCGGGTCCAGCCTGGTTCTGAATCGGCGGCCAACGGCCGGACCGAGCCAGGGATCGTGTCATAGCAGGTCAGGCGCCAGTTGCCGCGGATCCGGATCTGCAAGTTGGCAGCCTGCGGAATATCCGGATTTTTAACTTTTTTCCCCGGAGCGATGAATAACCAGCGGCGGTCGCCATCCTGACGCAGCTGGTAAACCAGGTGATCCGCCCGGCTGCCGTCCTGATGCCGTACGCTGATGTCACGGACCGGTTCCAGGGCGTCCAGAATCGAGCTTGAGGCCAGGGGAAGCCGCTCCGAACGGTCATAAAGGGCCTGAGCCCGGCTGTCCGTTTTCCCGTCAACCAGCTGCGGCGGCGCGCAGAGAAAGATCAGGCGGCCGCCGTCCGACCGGAACTGCTCCAGCCGCTCCAGCGTTGTTGAACGCAGCATGATCAGATCCGGCACCAGGATGATCTCATAAGTCATCCGGCCGACCCGCAGAGGAGCTTTGCCAGTCGGGCACTGCTGCGGCAGCAGGGATTCGCTGATGAAATCAAAATCGATCTGTCCGTAAAGCAGCCATCGGGTCAGGGCCTGGAAGTTATCGTCCAGCTGAGAGCGCCGCGAGGCGGTTTTCTCCTGTGAACCCCAGAGCATCCAGCAACTCTCGACCGGATGGATGACTCCGACCCTGCAGATCGCCTGGCCGCGTGTCAAAGCGGTGTTCAACCGGGCAAAGTGGTCCTCAATCAGCGGATATTCCCGCGCCCAGGGGACCTGATAGTTGATCGTGGCGGGGTAATCGCGCTTGGCTTCGCCGGCCATTGATACCCAGGACAGGTGCGGAACGCGGACTGTGACGCCGAGAGCCGCCTGCCAGTCGCCC